>CALKAL010000086.1 GCA_937983065.1 uncultured Bacillaceae bacterium
GTGCGACTGCCGATATATAATAAATTGACTAACCTCCGACATACGAAGCACAATAGCCGATAATGAACGGAATTGAAGGTGCAACGGTCGGACTAGAGGGTACGGTAATCGGAGCGGAACCCTCGACGGTCGGAATAGAGGACGCGATGGTCGGAGCGCATCACTCGACGATCGGACTGAGGCCCACTACAGTCGGAGCACACCCCCAATAAATAAAAAGATGATTCCACCGACCACAACGGCAGAATCATCTCCTACAAAAACTATAGCTTATTTAACTTCTCTATTCGCCACATGATATAAATAATACGCAATAGCTAAAAATGCGATGATTGATACGACGGGACCAAACAAAATTCTTTCCGGAAACACGACCCCCGCTGTCACTAACAAGGCGATGATAACCCCGAGTAATGCCTCTCCTGCAATATACCCAGAAGCAAGTAAAATTCCTCGCTCATGTTTTTCCTTCAATTCGGATTCATTTTTCGTATTCCTTCCGACTAAAGAGCGAATGATACCACCAAACATAATCGCTGCACTCAAATGAATCGGCAAGTACAAACCGACGGCAAAAGGTAATGAACCAACTCTTAACAATTCAACGACTAATGACAATCCCATCCCGATAAAAATTAAATTCCACGGTAAATTGCCATTCATAATGCCATCGACGACCATCGACATTAAAACAGCTTGCGGGGCAGGTAATTCAGGGGAGCCAAAGCCGTAAGCATTGTCTAATAAAATTAAAATATACCCGATAACGACACTCGTAATGAGAACGCCGTACAGCTGAGCAATTTGCTGCCATCTCGGTGTTGCCCCAACAATATAACCTGTTTTCAAATCTTGGGACGTATCCCCTGCAATGGCGGCCGCAATACAAACGACTGCACCAATCGTAATTGCAGTCACCATCCCTGCTTCACCTGTTTGACCGACCATGACTAAAATTAGTGAAATGAAAATTAATGCAGCAATCGTCATTCCTGAAACAGGATTTGATGAGCTCCCGATAATCCCAACAATTCTAGCCGAAACGGTGACGAAGAAAAAACCGAACACTAATAAAAGAAGTGATCCGACTGGGCCTAGGTTAATCGTCGGATAAAACATTAAAATAACTAAAAATGTAATGAGTAAAACGATAATTAATGGCATCGATATATCTCGATCTGTTCTTAAATCTAATTCTCTTTTAGCCGACCGATAACCACCGACTGCTCCCTTAAATGAAGAAATAATCGTCGGTAACGTTTTAAATAACCCGACAATTCCCCCGAAGGCTACCGCACCAGCTCCAATATATCTTAAATAATTATCCCAAATCGCCCAATAATCCATTTCACTAATTGGAACTGTTGCAGGTGCGATTACGATATCCGAAAGCTCCCCAATATAGCTGATTAACGGAATGATCCCGATCCAGCCTAATACAGCGCCCGAAAACATAATCGCAGCAATCCGCGGTCCAACGATAAAACCGACCCCGAGTAAAGCTGGCAACGTATCCACTCCGATTGCAGCATTCCGGAATCGAATAATTTCCCATTCAACTGATGCAGGAAAAGCGCGCACAGCATCCGTTAACAATTTAAAAACGGCCCCAATTCCTAAGCCTACAAAAATATGCTTAGCACCGGCTCCCTTTTTTTCACCAGCTATTAATACTTCCGCACAAGCAGTTCCTTCGGGGTATGGAAGAGTTTTATGTTCTTCCACAATTAATGCCCGTCTTAAAGGAATCATTAAAATGGTTCCTAAAATACCACCAGCTAAAGCAATGATAGAAATCGTCAGAAGACTCGGCCTAAGCTGCCAAATAAATAAGGCTGGCAGGGTGAAAATAACCCCAGCAGCTAGCGCCTCCCCAGTTGATGTAATCGTTTGAACGATATTATTTTCTAAAATTGATGTTCTTTTTAAAATAATCCGTAATACCGCCATCGATATAACAGCTGCAGGGATGGACGCTGAAACAGTCATACCGACGATTAAGCCTAAATAAGCATTCGCTGCACCGAAAATAATTGCCAAAATTGCCCCCGTAATCATTGCGACGACCGTAAATTCCCTCGGACGCTCACTTGCTGGTACGTATGGTTTAAACCCGTTAGAATCGTTATTGGCCATTAAAACCAATCCCTTCTAGAAAAAAGTCATACCATACAAATTATCGTTTCCTTAGCACCGAAAATCATGCAATGAAAGAAGCTTAAATGATTAAAATAGTTATCTTTCATATAGCCTGTTTTTGTTTTTTTAAAACGTAGCCGATTTTAAACATAAGGTATTAATCGTTAGAAACATAATCCGCTAATAATTTTACGTTTTATGACAAAATAAAACACATATGGTCATTCCCATATGTGCCGTACACGCAATATTTTTTTAAGGGTTGTTTATAAAGCTTGATAACGATTCAATCGCTTGAACATCGTCGGCGCCTTCTGCTAACAGTTTGACATCTTCATTTGTACCAATCGCAAGACTCATAACTCCCATGATACTTTTCGCGTTTACACGTTTCCCGTCTTTTTCTAAAAAAATATCCGAGGAATAGCGATTCGCCTCTTGGACAAATCTTGCAGCAGGTCGCGCTTGTAAGCCTGTTTCTAGTTTAACTGTAACGACTCTATCAACCAATCCGTTGCCCCCCTTAATTAAATCATATGAAATCGTTTTCTTCAATTCAATAAATTTCCTATATTATACCATGCCAAATAAAAAAGTAACACTACTAACTAAAGTAGCTGACCTTGACGCAATTTTTCAGCGTATTCATCAATTTTTCTTAAGCGATGGTTAATACCCGATTTGCTTATTTTTCCAGTCGTTGAAAGTTCACCAAGCTCTTTTAATGATACTTCTTGATGTTTGATCCGTAATTCAGCGACTTCCCTTAACTTATCAGGTAACGAATCTAAGCCGACAGTTTTTTCGATATATTTGATATTTTCCACTTGACGAAATGCCGCCCCAATTGTTTTATTTAAATTTGCCGTTTCGCAGTTAACTAAACGATTGACGGAATTACGCATATCGCGCATAATCCGCACATCTTCAAACTTTAGTAACGCCTGATGAGCACCGATAATGATTAAAAACTCAGTAATTTTTTCCGCTTCTTTAATATAAGTAATATAACTATTTTTTCGCTCAAGAGTTTTCGCATTTAACTGAAATTCATTCATTAAACGGCAAATTTCATTATTATGATCCGCATAAATCGTATTAATTTCTAAATGGTAGGAAGATGTTTCTGGATTGTTCACCGATCCTCCAGCTAAAAAAGCCCCTCGTAAATAAGCTCTTTTACAGCAGTCTTTCGCTAAAAATCGATCAGAAATTTGATGGCGAATCGTTAATGGCTCTTCAAGAATTTCTAAATCCGTAAGAAGGTCTTTAACACCACGAAACAAACGAACGATGTAAATATTATTTTTCTTGAGCCGCATTTTTTTACGGACGAGTAATTCAACAGGAAGAGAATAAAGGTCTTTAATTAATGTATAAATTCTCCGCGCAATCGCAGCATTTTCCGTTTGAATATCTAAAAAATATTGACGATTCGAAAGCGATAATGAACCGTTCATCCGAATGAGAGCTGCTAATTCACTCTGCTTACAACAGTCCTCATCTTCAATCGCCGTTAACTCTTTTTTCGTTTCTGAAGCAAATGACATCATTATGACCTCATTTCAAAAAATACTCTATGTTTATTATAACAATTCTACTAATGTTTTCGCGATTTTATGCTCATCATGTTTTAAAGTCCCGTCCTTATGTAGCGTCGCAAATCGCCCTTCAATAATATCGATATTCAATTGATTCAGCTCGTCTACATCACAATGAACTGGCTCTGCCTTTTCCTTCGCATAGCCTTCTTTAATCTTATCAGCGATTTTTTCTGAATGAACGATAATTTTATCAATAAAAGAACCACCAACATGATCATGCATCGCCTTAATATGATCCGACGCTTTATACTTACTCGTCTCACCATACTGGGTCATCACGTTACAAACATAAACTGTATTCGCTTTCGCCGTTTTAAGCGCATCTTTTATCTCCGGTGCAATTAAATTTGGCATAATGCTCGTATATAAACTGCCTGGTGCGATGACGATTAATTCCGCTCGTTTAATCGCCTCAAGTGCACCTGGTAACGGTTGAAAATGGGGCGGCTCATAAAATACCCGTTTAATTTTCTTCCCAACTTTAGGAATATTTGATTCTCCGCGAATAACAGTCCCGTCTGTAAATTCCGCCTTTAAAATCATGTTCTCATTCGCGATTGGGTAAATGCGCCCTTTCACATTAAAAATTTTGCATATTTCAATAATTCCTCTATAAAAATCCCCCGTAATAGAGGTCATTCCAGCTAAAATTAAATTACCGAGCGCATGGCCTGATAAACCATTCCCATTCTCAAAACGGTGTTGGAATAATTTCAACAATGTCGGCTCAGCATCTGACATTGAGGCAATTACTTTTCTAATATCCCCTAATGCTGGGATTGCCAAGTCTTTTCGCAATCGCCCTGTACTCCCGCCGTCATCAGTAACTGAGACGATAGCAGATAAATTGATTGGAAACTTCCTTAATCCCCTAAGCAAAACCGGTAATCCAGTTCCTCCACCGATGACTACTATTTTTGGTCCGTTTACATTCGTCATCTATATTTCCCTTTCTGTTTTTACTTATGTTTTATTCTTAAATTTTTCAATGTCCCGATGATACACATGGGTCGTATACTGTTTGCCAAACATTTCCCCTAACTTTTCCGAAATGGCAACTGAACGATGCTGTCCTCCCGTGCATCCAATACCTATAACTAACTGGCTTTTTCCTTCTCTTACGTAATGGGGAAGCATAAATTCGAGGAGATCTTTTAATTTTCTTAAAAAGTTCCGTGTTTCCTTCCATTTAAAAACGTAAGATGAAACTTCTTGATTTAACCCTGTTAGCTCCCGCATCGATTCGACATAATGGGGATTCGGCAAAAAGCGGACGTCGAATATTAAATCCGCATCGATTGGAATGCCGTGTTTAAAGCCGAACGATACAAATTGGACAGAAAAGACGTGCTGTTTTTTTTCTTTATACTGTTTTAAAATCGTTTCGCGTAGATTTCTTGCCGATAAACCAGTTGTGTCGATAATTTTTTGGGCATGCCCTTTTAACTCATCTAAAATTTCTCTTTCCTTATTAATTCCGTCAAGAGGAAGGCCGTTTTTTGCTAATGGGTGGGACCGTCTCGTTTCCTTGTATCTTTTTACGAGCGTTTCATTATCCGCATCTAAAAATAAAATATGTTCTTGAATCCAATCCTTCTCAGCTAGCTGGTCTAATGCTTCGTATAGATCGTCAAAAAATTCTCGGCCTCGTAAATCCATTACGACAGCTAACTTTCGATTCGATTCTTTATTATCCTTCATTAACTCAACAAATTTTAATAAGAGCGTCGGTGGAATGTTATCAACGCAAAAATAACCTAAATCTTCAAAACTGTGTACTGCTACTGTTTTTCCAGCTCCTGACATTCCAGTAATAATGACTAATTCTACGACATTTGAGTTCTTTTTCAACGCTATCACCTTTTTCTAATTAATCTCTATCTATTATATGATCAATCAATTCAAACTCATTCGTATAATAAAACGTCCCTGTTAACACACTCGTCTTTTCAGATATCGCATGCTTAATAATAAATCGATCCCCCTCGGCCATTGGGATTTCATCAATTTGCTTCATCGAAATCCATTCTAATTGTCCTTCCCTTGACTCTTTTAAAAGTTCACCACTGAATTCATTCGCAACAAAAGTGTACATCATCCATTGTGTTTCTTTTTCAGCCTCTTTCATCACAAACGTGAAAACACTAGATAATTCAAGCTTGTCCAAATGAAGTCCCGTTTCCTCTTTAAATTCTCTTTTTGCGGTTTGTTTAATACTTTCACCGAATTCTAGCTTTCCACCAGGCGCAGAGTACCAATTTTTGCTCGGTTTTTTTATCATTAAAATGTCGTCACCATTGATTAGAATTGTGTTTGCCACTTGTTGCACGTTTATCACCTCAAGTAACACTGACAGTACGTCCTTCGCTTGACAATATTATACACTTATTGCGGCCAATTGTATAATCCCCTTTGATGTCACTTTGAATTTTCCCAAAAAGAAAACACAGGTTATGACGATCACCTGTGTTCGGTCAAAATCTATAAATTAATAAAGGGGGTCAATTATTAAGTCCATTGTACACGAACAATATTTCAGTTATGTTACAGCGCCGTTAAAATCGAATGACGTTTACTGTTTAACCCCCTATTTTCTCCATTAAATCTTCAATATAATGCTGGGCTGACTGAGCTGCGATTGCCCCATCACCAGTTGCTGTGACAATTTGACGCAAATCTTTTATCCGAACATCCCCTGCTGCAAAAATACCTGGGATTTTCGTTTCCATATTTTCATCCGTTTCGATATAGCCTTCTTCATTCGTAATTCCTAATTGCTCAAACGGACTCGTTAACGGCACCATTCCGATGTAAATAAAAACGCCGTCAATCTCTTCTTCCCGTGTTTCGTTCGTTTCATTGTTATACAAAATGGCTGAGGAAACTTTTCCGTCTTTCGCCTTGATCTCTTTCATTTCTGTATTCCAATAAAAATCAATTTTATCATTGGCAAACGCACGGTTTTGTAAAATTTGTTGTGCCCGTAGTTGATCACGGCGGTGGATAATCGTCACTTTACTTGCAAAACGCGTTAAATAAATGCCTTCTTCAACCGCAGAATCGCCACCCCCGACGACGAATAAGTGACGTTCCTTAAAGAAAGCCCCGTCACAAACCGCACAATAGGATACTCCGCGGCCCATTAAGTCTTCTTCACCTGGGATACCTAGCTTTTTATACTCAGCCCCCGTTGTAATAATAACTGCTCGCGTTTTATATTCTTTGTCGCCTGCTTTAACGACTTTAAACGCTTCACCGTCAACAATTTCTTTAATGTCCCCATAAGCATATCCCGCACCAAATTTTTTCGCATGCTCAAACATTTTATTTGATAAATCAGGGCCAAGAATATGGTCGTATCCAGGATAGTTTTCCACATCCTCTGTATTCGCCATTTGCCCACCAGGAATACCCCGCTCAATCATTAACGTATCTAAACCAGAACGCGACGCATAAACGGCTGCTGTCATTCCAGCCGGTCCCGCCCCTGCAATGATTACGTCATAAATTCTCTCTTCAGTCATGTTCCCACTCCTTTACCGTAACTTCTTCCTTTATCATATTCTTTTACAAGGATAGCGACAAATTATTTGCTTATTTCCAGGGAAATATTAATTTCGACATTGTTCGGCTAATTTTTCTTTTAAAAATGGATGCCTTCTCGTGCCTTCTTGCCAAAGTTCATTAGCCTCATCTTCAAATCCACATTTCACTAAAGTGTTTGTATACCAAAAATAATAGCTCGCATATTGCTTCGGCCGATTTTTCCCGATGAGTCGAAAACGATACAATGCTTCGTCTAGCTTCCCAATTTTAGCAAAAGTAATCGCCATTTTTAATTTCAGTTCAAAATATGACGGATAAACATTCCGTAACGTATCAAAAAGCGTATTAACACTAGCTTCATCCTTTAGTTGATTGTAAAAATAAATTAAATTAAGACGGCTATGAATGGATGTTGGATCGTTATTAAATGAAGCCAACTCAAGTTCTAGCGCTTCTTGTTGATCCCCTTTTTCAAATAAAGCAAAGGCGTATTCGTGCTTCGCTGGTAAATATTCGGGGAAAAGAAGGATTAATTCTTCTAAAATTTGAATCGCTTCATCCCATTTTTCCCGCTCTAAATAGTAAAAGGCTGTTTCTTGATAAATGATTAACTCGTCATCGTCAAAATCGAATTCATCATCATCTTCAAGGGATGAAACATGATCGAGCAGCTCAAGTAGCTCTAACATTTCCTCATTAAAGTCGCCTTGAGGCTCTAATTTTAAATAATGCTCCGCGTGTTTTTTTGATTCATCAAACAAACCGAGATGAGCAAAATTATTCGCAAGTAAATAATAACTATCAGGATAAGCATCCCCCTGTACGTGAACGGCATGCTGCAGTAAATCATTAGCTTTATGAAATTGTCCCAACTCTGTATAAAGGACTGATAATTGGCATAAATATAAAGCGTTGTTTGGTGAGGCTTCGATTGCTCTCTTCAACCATTTTTCAGCGCGATCAAACCGCTTCCCTTTAAACGCTTTTACACCGTATGAAAAGTAAAAATCACTATCATTACGGTAATGAATAATATTGTTTGCATTTGTTCTAGGTGTATGCATAAATGCCTCCTCAACGTAATCGATGTCAGTAGAGTTTGCCCTTACTATAACATATATTGTGAAAACAATCACTTGCATTAATTATTAACTAGTGGTGTTCACCGCTTATCGGAAAATTGCTTTAACTTCTGGGGAAGGATGACTGAATTTCTGGGTAGAGCGTTTAAACTTTTTGTTAAGCGCACTGGCCTCTGAATATAGGTGACTGACTTCTGGATAAAGGGCTCACACTTCTGGATAAAGTGCCCCTAGTTCTGGATAATCGGCTCTAGCTTCTGGATAGGGTACACCTAGTTCTGGATAA
>CALKAL010000087.1 GCA_937983065.1 uncultured Bacillaceae bacterium
TAATAAAAAAGGATAATTTTGAATCATTGTCCTGAAAATTTTCAATAAAAAAAGACCAACTATGATAGTCAGCCTCTGTTATTAATATAGTATCAATCTAATTTTCCTTCATTAACCCATTTCGGTGGGCATAAACTGCTGCTTGGGTGCGATCTTGAACATCGAGTTTATTTAAAATATTACTCACATGGGTTTTTACAGTTTTAATCCCGATAAATAGCTTTTCGCTTATTTCCGAGTTTGTCAGCCCGTTTCCGATACAAATTAACACTTCTAATTCTCGATCAGTCAATTGATCATGGGGCAATCTTTCTGATGTTCGAATCCGATTCATCATTGCGCCTGCCACTTTCGGTTCAATGACATTTTCACCATTGACTGCTTTTTTAATCGCTTCGACTATTTCATCCCCAGAAGAAGTTTTTAACATATAACTAAAGGCTCCCGCTTCTAATGCAGGAAACACTTTTTCATCATCATAATAACTCGTTAAAATGATTATTTTTATATGAGATGTTTTTTCCATAATTTCCTTCGTCGCATCAATGCCTGTTCCATCATCCATCATTAAATCCATTAAAATGACATCAGGCATAACCTCTAGTGCGAGGCGAGCTCCCTCATTACCACTTGAAGCTTCACCAACAATTTCAATTTCATCATCAGTCATCAAGTATGTTATTATTCCCCGCCTAACGACATCATGGTCATCGACAATCATCACTTTGATCTTACTCATACAGCTCACTCCTATTTCGGAATTCTAACATCAATATACGTTCCTTCACCTTTTTTTGAACGGATTTTAAATGTACCGCCAATTTCTTCACATCGTTCGCGCATCGTCTTTAATCCATATGACGTCCGTTTATTTAATTTCGTTTCAAGATCAAATCCGATCCCGTCATCATTAATATGAACGAATAATTCATTTTCTCGATTTTTCATCAATAAATGGACATTCGCTGCATTGGCATGTCGTAATATATTTGACAACGCTTCTTGGATTAAGCGAAAAATATGTTCTTCTTTTGATTGGGATAACTTAATCTCCTCATCGATTTCCACATCAAAACGTAACGTGCATTTTTTCTTCAAGTCATCAATTAATCTTATCAATCCTTCTTTTAACGTTTCACCAGATAGATAGATCGGTCTTAAATGAAGGAGCAGTGCACGCATTTCATTTTGAGCTTGCAGTGCCATTTCCGCGATTTCTTTTATTTTCTCTTTTGCGACTTGTGGATTTTTTTCAATTATTTTTTCTGTCGCTTGGGAAACCATCGTTAATGCAAAAAGCTGCTGGCTAACCGCATCGTGTAAATCCCTTGCTAAACGTTGTCTTTCTTCAATTGTTGCTGCAATGTGTGCTTGCTGGGCAAATTCGGCTTTTTCATCAGCTAGTCTCTGTAACGTATTCACTTGATTTTTCATTTTATCGGCTAAATCATTTAATTCAATCGCAAAAGCATCCAATTCATCGTAAACGACATGATCGTCATTTATCCGAAGTTTTGCCCCGTACTTCCCTTCTGACAAGGCCGTTAGAAAAATAGAAAACGTCTGAATGCGGTCTTTATAGTCCTTCGTTTTCTTATAAATAACGTATAAGCCAACTGGCGTCATGACGGCGACAGTAACTATTAATGTGAAAAAAATCGCCTCAACTGTTAACCAGTCCGGCTGAATTACGGAATAAGTGAAAAATAAAATAAGGGTGACGATTAAAATAGAAAAGTAAATAATATATAACTCACTTCGCATTAATTGGTAGCGCATACCTTTTAATTGTTTTAACATCCAACTCGCTCCTAAACGGATAAAACCGTAATTTCGCCTACTTGATAATTCATTTCAATATTTAACTTCCGCGTTGCTGTATCGTAGTCAGCTGACTTAAATTCAATAACATTGTTAAAGCCTGAGCGCGATTCTTCAAATAGGCGAACTTCCCCAATATTTACTTTCGCATAAATTTTATAAGCGATATGATCTGGTAGTCGCATTTGAATATCTGCAACATAACCTCTTAATTTAATATGCGTTTCTTTATAAGGAATGTATGCTTTTGAAAAGTCAAAATATAAATCACCGACACCGGTCCATAAATCCATCGGCTGAACTTCCCAATTATTATTGGAGAAGTTCATATCTGTTACAAATTTATTTTTCGTCTTGAAATGATAGTTATAAGTCCCTTTTTTTTTGCTTTTATAAGAACCGTCTATTTTTTCATCAAAAATATCGAAATCATCAAAGTCTACTTCCCCGTTTTTAAATTTTTTTTTATCCGATTTATCTGTGTCATGTTCATAAGTAATAATAATTGAAGACTTACCGAATAACATATTCGTTCCTAAGTAAATTAAAATGAGTGGCCATAGCTTCCATATATCGATAAAGGAAAAATCTATGAGCTGAAAATTCCCCGCCCAAAGCAATGACCCGAAAATAATGAGAAATGAACCAAATTGCCAGCTCCCACTTTCCCGCGGACTAAAAAATTTAATTAAAGAAACTAATCCAACAACGATTAAAATTACCGGCCATGAATCCCAAACCGCTTCGGATATTTCCAAGGAAATAATATTTAAGTTTTGTAAAAATAAAATGACTCCGAAAAAGATTAATATAATTGCAAACAGCCATTTACCAATTTTTGATAAAAACATGTATATCACCTTCATTAGGAATAGTAATTCAAATCTCTTATTGAATTAATTTTATCATATAATAACTCATATATTTTCATAACGTGCTAAAGGTTGTTTTTTTATCCGTCTTAAGTCTGAGGTGATTATTTTTCTAATCAAAATGATATAATTAAAAAAAGAAAAGAGGAGAGATTGTTTATGTGGGAAAAAGTCTACACGCGAATTGATGAGCTATTTGAAAAAATGGTGGAAGACCGCCGTTACTTACATCAACATCCTGAATTATCTTTTCAGGAAAAAGAAACGGCCGCATTTATTTGTAAAAGATATGATGAATTAAATATTCCATACAGAAGTCATGTTGGTGGCTACGGCATTGTAGCGAAAATAGAAGGTGGAAAAAGTGGAAAAACTGTCGCCTTAAGGGCTGACTTTGATGCTTTACCGATTCAAGAAGAAAATGATGTTCCGTATAAGTCAAAAGTTGATGGCGTGATGCACGCTTGTGGTCATGACGGTCATACTGCCACATTACTTGGGATTGCTGAGGCAGTCCTTCCATTTAAGGATGAATTGGAAGGGTCAATCGTCTTTTTACATCAACCCGCTGAGGAATATGCTCCAGGTGGGGCGAAACCGATGATAGAAGATGGCGCCCTCGATGGTGTAGATGCCGTTTTCGGAACCCACCTATGGGCCGATGCACTTCCTGGAACACTTTTAACAGCTCCTGGTCCGCTTATGGCTGGTGCTGATCGGTTTGAAGTGACCTTTCGTGGAAAAGGTGGCCACGGTGCGAAACCCCATCAAACGAAAGACCCGATTGTTATGCTTGGCCAAGCCATTATGGAATTACAGCAGGTCGTAAGTAGACGGGTTGATCCCCTTCAGCCAGCTGTACTAACAATCGGTCAAGTTGAAGGTGGGAATGCATTTAACGTCATCCCGAGCACTTCAAAAATAACAGGAACAGTACGAATTTTTGATACGAGTGTTCAAGATTTAATGATTGAAGAGATGGAGAAAATTATTCGCGGTATTACAGTTGGATACGATGCTGAATATGAATTTAATTATACAAAAGGATACCCTCCTGTTATAAATCACGAACGAGAAGCGAATTTTTATTTACAGGAAGGCACTCAAATTCCAGGTGTTCATGAAGTTATTCACACTGAGCCAAGTATGGGCGGTGAAGATTTCGCCTACTATTTACAGGAACGACCTGGCACATACTTTTTCACTGGCGCACAGCTGAAAGGGCATCATTACCCACATCACCATCCGAAATTTGATTTTGATGAAAAAGCAATGCCCATTGCAGCGAAAGCACTCCTATTCGGTTATCAAAAGTTTCAACAAAATCAATAGATAGAGTAAGATTCGCAACCTTATGGACAAACCTCCATAAGGTTATTTTTTTGGTGACACCTAATCTCGATAA
>CALKAL010000088.1 GCA_937983065.1 uncultured Bacillaceae bacterium
TTACTTTTGCTCCGATATTTTCAAGTCGCTCAATCGTTGCTTGAACGGCATCTTCATCTGGGAGTACGAGGGTGTAATAGTTTAAACCAACACTATTTTTTGCTGGCTGGGGTGCGCCGATTCCATTCCAAGTATTCAAACCGATGTGATGATGATATTTCCCGCTTGAAATAAATAATGCTTGTTGGCCAAAGCGACTTACAACATCGAAGCCGAGCCCTTCAATATAAAACTTTTCCGTATTAACTAAATCTGCAACGTGTAAATGGATATGCCCCATCACTGTATTTTCAGGGAGTCGCTCCCAAGGTTTATCCTGTTCGATGTACGTTAATAATTGGTCAAAATTTAATGGCTCGCTCGCCATAACGACTTCTTCGCCGTTCCATTGCCAATCGGACGGGTGGCGATCAATGTAAATTTCAATCCCATTTCCATCGGGGTCTTGAATATAAATCGCTTCACTAACAAGGTGATCAGAAGCACCGATTTGAATATTATGTTTCACTAAATGGGCGATGAAGTTAGCTAAATCTTTTTTCTCAGGGAGTAGTATAGCAAAATGGTACAACCCTGTCGTTCTAGCTTGTTTCGGAATAACTTGATCTGGTTGCTCGATGGATAAAATACTCGTTTTACCATCAGTTGTTAGTTTCGCTGATTTATCTGTTTTTTCTAAAATTGAAAATCCGATGATGTCTTCGTAAAAGCTTAATGACCTCTCTAAATCCTCAACTTTTATATTGACATGTCCGACAAAGGTCGTCGGTTTTTGATGGAAAGTCATATTTATTCCTCCTAAATAATATTCGTAATTCACTCAAAACTTAATAAAAGTAACTAACTTACTTTATGTAACTAAGTTTATTACAATTCAAAGTATTAGTCAAGAAAATGAGGTTTGTTTAATAATATGTGCTTATTAAAAATGATAGTTTTTATAATTTCGAGGAATCATGAACGTCATAGAGGATGATGGAACAATTTTAAGGATGGAAGACGTCAACTACAAATCTTTAAAATTAATCACGTTATATCCAATTTAATTCAATTTTATCGAGTTTGTAGGCAAATCCTTCTGACGGTATCATGAAAAGGTGAATCAAAAATGTCAATGATTAATTGATCTGGAGGGAGGAAACTAGTGGATACGGAGGAATCTAGTCATAAAAATCGATGGTTTAAAATGATCGGTCGGTTTTTAACCAAGGTTGACCATATTATTTTAAAAACTGAAGAATTTATTTTAAGTAGCGCGGTTATTGTCATCTTCATTATGGTTTGTGGAAATGTCATTAGCCGTGAACTATTTGGACCGAGTATATATTTTCATTCTGAAGTTGCTAGGTTTGCGATTGTCATAGCAACTTTTATGGGAATCAGTTACGCCGCTCGAAAAGGAAGACATATTAGTATGTCAGCATTTTATGATGCTTTACCTTTTCGTGCTCGTAAGGTGATGTCTATCATAATCCCATTAGGTACTTCAATAGCGCTCTTCTTTTTAGCTTATTATTCCTTTGAATATGTGAAGTACATCTATGAAACAGGAGCAACAACGACTGCTTTACAAGTACCTATTTTTCTATTGTATATGTTTGTTCCCCTCGGTTTTGTAATGGGTGGGATTCAATACGTTCGAAATGTCATTATTAATCTTGTGAAGAAGGAAGTCTATATCGGCACAGATGCACTAGACTATAACGATCTACAGCTAGAGGAACGTAAAGCAGATGAGAATATTCAAATGTAAGGAAGAAGTGAGGAAATAAAAAAATGGTGACATTATTATTAGGGATTATGATCGTTTTACTACTACTTAATTTTCCGATGATGATATCGTTAATGGTTGCTCCGTTTATCGCTGTACTCATTTATTTACCCCATATAGATCCGTCCATTATGGTGGGACAATTAGTTACAGGTATTGAAACGTATCAGCTCTTATGTGTTCCTTTATTTATATTTGCAGCAGATATTATGACATCTGGACGAACAGCTAATAGATTATTAGACTTTGTCGGGTCTTTTGTTAGACATATTCGTGGGGGATATGGTGTTACAACAGCGGCTGCATGTACTGTTTTCGGTGCAATATCCGGATCCACACAAGCGACAGTCGTTGCAATCGGAAAGCCGATGCGTGAACGTTTATTAAAGGTAGGATATAAAGATTCTAGTGCGATGGCGCTCATCATTAATGCGAGTGATGTCGCGATGTTAATCCCACCAAGTATTGCTTTAATCATGTATGGACTCGTATCAGGTGTATCGATTGGCGACTTGTTTATAGCGGGAATTATTCCTGGGGTATTAGTCTTTTTAGCTTTTGCCATATACAACATTATTTATGCCAAAGTAAAAAATATACCACTCGCAGAAAAAGCAACATGGAGTGAACGTTTTAATGCGTTTAAAAAAGCATTATTACCACTAGGCTTCCCTATTGTCGTTATCGGAGGAATATATTCAGGATATTTTTCCGCAACGGAGGCTTCAGCTATAGCAGTACTTTATGCGTTAATTTTAGAGGTTGTTATTTTCCGTTCTGTTCATATTAAACAGATTCCGAAAATTGCTTTATCTACTGGCCTAGTCACATCCGCTGTTTTTGTACTTGTTGCTGGTGGTCAAGTATTTTCATATTTGATTAGCTTGGAACGGGTTCCACAAATGATTTCAGAAGCAGTATTAGGACCTGATCCGAGCGCGATATATGTTTTAGTTATCGTCACAATTTTCTTTTTTATCGGTTGTATGTTTGTCGATCCAATCGTCGTTATTTTAGTTTTAACACCGATATTCCTACCAGCTGCGACGGCTGCAGGAATCGATCCTATCCATTTAGGAATTATTATTACATTCCAAGTGGCACTAGGTTCAGCAACACCGCCATTTGGGGTCGATATATTTACCGCAAGTGCTGTCTTTAACAAACCGTATTTAGAAGTGATTAGAGGAACACCACCGTACATTTTAATCATGGTCGGTTTGTCAATTTTACTCATTCTCTTTGAAGAGTTATCCCTTGCACTATTGTAGGGGCTCTTAATATAAATTTTTTATCAATATAGGAGGTTTTGATCATTAGTTTTAAAAAGAAGTTTTTATTCGTACTGTTTGTATTCATGTTAGGGGTTATGTTAGCTGCCTGTGGAGGTTCCGATGACGAAGAATCAAGTAATGAAAACGGAACAGACGGCGGTTCAAACGAAGGAGCAACAGATATTTCAGAAATTGAAGAACAAGAGTGGCTCTTTGTGACGGAAGAGTACGAAGGTGAAGTGCAATATGAATATGCGAGAGAGTTTGCAGATCGTATTGCGGAAAAATCTGACGGAAAAATTGAAGTCATTCCGTATGAGTTTGGTACACTAGGTAGTGAAACGGACCAAGTGACACAGTTACAAAATGGAACAGTTCAATTAGCGATTATGTCGCCTGGCTTTACAGGAAATATGGTTGCAGAAGGACAAATTTTCGCATTACAGTTCTTGTTTCCAGATGATTTGGAAAAAACACAAGAAATTTTAAATACAAGTGAAGCGTTAAACGTTGATTTAAGAGATCGCTATGAAGAGTATAATATTTCGCCACTTGCCTATTGGACAGAAGGATTTACTCAATGGACGAGTAACAACGGCATTCGGGAACCAGCTGATTTTGAGAACATGAATATGCGGGTACAAACATCACCACTCATTATGGAATCGTATGAAGCATATGGTGCGAATCCACAAGATATGAGCTGGGGAGAACTGTATACAGCATTAGAAACAGGAGTCGTTGATGGACAGGAAAACCCAATTTTCTTCATCTACTCTGCTTCGTTTCATGAGGTACAAGAAACGATGACACTTTCAAATCATAACAGTTATGTAGCGATGACGACTGTTAATACAGATTGGTATAACAGCTTAGATCCAATCGTTAAAGAAATGGTAGACGAGACAGTTGAAGAAATGAGAGATTGGATTTTTGCTGAACAGGACCGTCTGAACTCAGAGAACTTAGAAGCGATAAAAAATGATACGTCTAACCCAACGGAAATTATTGAGCTAACTGAAGAACAGCGCAATGCCTTTAGAGAGCTCGCAATTCCAGTTCGCGATTATTACCGGGAAAACGTTTCTACAGTTGATGGGGAAATTCTAGATAAACTTATCGAAGAAATCGAAGCGGCACAATAACTGAGAAAAGCACCCGTTTTATAAATGGGTGCTTTTTCTGCGCTTCAAGGAGGGACTTTAGTAGTTTAAGCCAGAGCTTTGATGCTCCAAGCTGGAAATTCACCAGTCAACCCGAAACTTTGATGCTCCAAGTAGGAACTTTCGCCATTCAGCCTTGAACTATGTGCTCCAAGCTGAAATTTCGGCAGGCGAACCTAATGGGATTATGTTCTAACTCCTTAAAAATATTCATAAAATAAGATGATGACTATTTAAGGAGGCGTAAAAAGAGCTAATGAGCATGAGACCTTATTTTTTAAGAGGAATAACGGCGAAGGGCTTTGTTCAATTTTACGATGATCTCATAGAAAAAATGGATGCGGTACTTTATATCGAAGGTGGCGCAACTCCAATTTGCCAGCATATTTTTCAACATTTAATAAATAATTATCAGGACACCGAAAAAATAGATTATATTTACAATCATCTTCAACCCGATTCTCTCGAAGGCATCGTTTTTCCGAATCAAAAGATTGCAATCATTGATCGAGCGAAAATGGGGGAATTTCGAAGCGTTATCTATCCGAAGATGAAGGAGCATGTTGTCTATCTCGGGGAAGGTTATGATGAAAACGAGCTTATCGGACAGGAAAATGTTTTAAAAAGCTTTTATGAAGAAAAAAATGAAATGTATGAAGAAACATTAAAACATTTTAAAGTTGCTTTGTCGATCCACCATGATATTGAACAGCTTCATTTGCAACATATGAATATTGATAAGGCGAATGAAGAAACAGATCAGCTCATTCAATCAATTTTTCAACAAATTCATTTAAACAAACCGTCACATACGGTTCATCGTTATTTAGGCGCGGCCACTTCAGAGGGTGCGATTGATTTTATTCCTCAATTAACGGAGGATGTATACCGCCGCATTTATATAAAAGGACGATCAGGAACGGGAAAATCTACTATTCTTAAAAAAATGATCACAGAAGCGGAAAAACGTGGGTTAGATATGGAAATATATCATTGCGGCTTTGATCCAGATAGTTTGGATATGGTAATTTTTAGAGAGTTGAGCTTAGCACTATTCGATGCAACGGATCCTCATAGCCACGATCCTGAAAAATCAAATGATGAAATATACGATACGTTCGAGCTATTCATTGGAAACGATGTCATTAGCGAAAACGAATTGAATCAAATTAGCGAGCTTGAACGTCAATATAAAAGTGAAATGAAACGAGCCATTGAGCAATTAAGTCAAATAAAGCAGCGCCAAGAACCGATTGATTCAATGTATGAAAATGCGATGAATGAAAATGAACTACAAGAAAAGATTCAGGCGATTGATCACTGGGTTGCCGAAAAAATGACGTTATAATTTTACTTTCAAACATCAATTCGGCTAAACTACTTTTTTATCTTCATCTTTTATGGAATAATAAAAGAAATACAAGACTAAGGAGTGTCACAATAATGTTACCAACAGAAGAACAACTAAAAAAATATGCACAACTTACTATAAAAATGGGAGTAAACGTTCAAAAAGGGCAAGCATTACATATTAGTGCACCGATTGAAGCACAAACCTTTGTCCATCATGTCGTTGAAGCTGCGTATGATGCAGGTGCAGAAAATGTTTTAGTAAATTGGACAGATGAATTTTTAACACGGAAAAGGTTTGAACGCGAGCCAATGCATGTGTTGGAAAATGTTCCGAATTGGCTCATTGAAAGGCAAGTCGAGCATGTGAAAAATGGTGGAGCTGTTTTATCGATCTATGCGCCGAATCCTGATTTATTAGAAGGAATTGACCCTGAGAAAATCGCACGGGCAACGAAAGCGCAAGGTCAGGCATTAAGTGAGTACCGTAGTTATATGATGAATGACCGAGTACAATGGTCGATTGTATCCGTCCCAACAAATAAATGGGCAGCAAAAATTTTCCCGGATGTTGATGTTGAAGAAGCGAAAACAAAACTATGGGAGCAAATTTTCTCAATCGTTCGAGTTGACCAAGATGACCCGATTAAAGCTTGGAAAGACCATAACGAAACATTGTATGAAATTCGTGACTATTTAAATGATAAAAAATATGTGTCGTTACAATATGAATCAAAAACAGCGGATTTAACAATTGATTTACCTGAAGGCCATATTTGGGCAGGGGGAGGAGCCGTCGCAGAAAACGGAGCCTCATTTAATCCGAACATGCCGACAGAGGAAGTTTTTACTGTCCCTCATCGTGAAGGGGTCAATGGAACTGTTTCTAATACGAAGCCATTAAATTATAACGGAAATTTAATCGACGGCTTTACATTAACATTTAAAGATGGAAAAGTCGTTAATTATGAAGCGGAAAAAGGTTATGATACGTTAAAGCATTTGTTAGAAACCGATGAAGGGTCTGTTCATCTCGGTGAAGTAGCCCTCGTCCCTCATTCGTCACCTGTTTCAAAATCGGAGCTTATTTTTTACAATACGTTATTTGATGAAAACGCATCCTGTCATTTAGCGCTAGGTGAAGCTTATCCGACGAATTTAGAAGGTGGAGAAAGAATGCCTCAAGACGAACTGTTAGAACGGGGTGTCAACACGAGCTTAATTCATGAAGACTTTATGATTGGCTCAAATGATCTTAACGTTTATGGGATAACGAAAAATGGTGATAAAGAACCGATTATTTTAAACGGTGACTGGGCCATTACAAACGATTAATAAATGATAAAAGCTTGTTAGCAAATTCTTAAATGAAAATGTGCTAACAAGCTTTTTTAATTCAAAATCATGAATAATTTGCATGAAGCCTACTAGAAAGACAGGCTCCAAGAATTCGATATATTCGTGTATGTGGCGACAAAAACATAGATAAAATAAAATTGATTGGACGACACCATCTTTTAAAAAATATTAATTAATGGTATTATTTGACTACAAATATTAATAAAGTAGGTTTTATGAATGTCGATGGTAGGTAAGACAATTAAATGGTATCGAAATCAAGCGGGTTGGACCCAGGAGCAACTGGCTGAAGGAATATGCTCGCCTGCTTACGTGAGCCAGCTGGAAAACGATTTAATCTCATCAAATAATGATGTCCTTTTGGAAATTTGTAAAAGATTAAATATTAACGAAAGGAAAGTATCCGTTCATATTGATACAGATTTACTACATAAAGTTGACGACTGGATTAATTCGATTCATGAATTCGATATTGATAAGGCAAAAAAATATTATGAAGAAATAAAGGATAAAATTGATAAAGACACCCATTTTGATATCGAATATTTATACCATATCGCTTTATTAGGATACTATTTAATAACCGATCAGTTAATTCAGGTCGATGAAGTTTATGATATGATTTCCCCATACAAAGACCTATATAGGGAAAGGGATCATTACAGTTATTATAAATTTATTGGCATTTACTATAAGCGGAAAGGCTTATTTCTTGATGCGCTTGACCATTTCAAGCAAGCGGAAAAAATAATTGGTGATGAAGGCGAACCAGAACTATTTTTAGTACTCGCATTAACGTACAGTTATTTAAATAAAATATTAATTTCAAATCGATATGTGAACAAAGCGATTAATGGGTTTCACGAAAAATTATATTACAATCGAATTATCGAGTGCCAAATCGTTTTAAATCAAAACCATTATTTCGTCGGAGATTTCAAAAATAATTATTTATTGCAACGATTAATCGAATCTGCTGATGAACCGACGAATGATAAGACGAAAGCGAATATTTACAATCATTTTGGTTTTGTTCATTACATGCAAAGAGAATATGAAAAATCGATTGAATATTTATTAAAAATAAAACAGCTAAACGTCAATGAGGCGGACTTTTTAAAATCGAGACATGCATTAGCTTCAATTTATTTTAATACAAATAAAATTAATCTTGCCTTAAAAGAAATCAGTGAAGGTTTACAAATTGCTAAACAGTATAATTTAGAACGTTACACGATAAAATTTAAAATTCTCCAATTATCAATTGAAAATAATAAAGAACGACTCGTCGATTATTTAAAAGATTATGCGATCCCGTTTTTTAGAAAAAGTGGTGAACTGAATGCATTAAAAAACTGTTATCGAACGATTGGAAATACATTGTACGATTTGAAACGTTATAAAAGCGCAGCCGAATATTTTAAACAGCTCGATCTTGACTCGTTGTTGCTTTAAAAACTTGATATAAATGTAATATTTCTCTTTCACACCATGCTGTTTTTAGAATAATTAAAAAATAAGCGAAAAAAGACCTAAACAATTGGTGGATTTAATTGTATAATGTTAATAACTTGGCCAATTTAATAAGAAAATAGCTTAATACGTTTAAAAATCTCAGTTATAGGGTAATAGTTTTACGATGGTGTCCGAATATATTTACCGTCATTAAAAAATTCTCGTAGATATAGAGCGAGGGAGATGGTGTGGGGAGGACGATAGATACGATGAGATACGAAAAGCTGGTCAATCAATTTGAGGAAGAATTAGGGAGAAAATTAAAACAGAAAGAAAAAGAATTTATTCACTGGATATGTGAACGACATAAAAAAGAACAGAGAATTAAATGAGAAAAATACACTGCATTTTATTTTTGCAGTGTATTTTTAATTTGAATTAAAGATCACGTAAAGTGGCTTGTAGTTTATTTTAATATAAAGGTTGTTATAATAATAAGAGATATTAATGAGGGGGAAAGCGTATGACTTTATCCTTTTATTCGATTGTTAAGCAGATGAAAAAAGAGTTAGACAGCTTAGAGGAAGCATCACCTAAAGAGGAGTTCATTGCTAAAATGTATGCCGTAAAATCTTTAGCAGACGTCATTATTCATTCGAAGGAACGCTCGGTTGATAAAGATACGTCGCACACGATAACGGATGCTGAAGCGAAGGCGATGGGGATTAAGAAAAAGGAAATACCTCAAAAGAAAAGCTTATTAGATGATGACGATGCAAATGGGGAATCCATTTTTGATTTTTAAAAAGAAAAGGGGATCAACATGAAAATTTTATTATTAATCGGTGCTATTAACGGATTTTTAGCCGTAGCGTTAGGGGCATTTGGTGCACATGGCTTAGAAGGAAGATTAAGTGAAAAAATGCTTGCGACATGGGAGAAAGCCGTTCAATATCAAATGTTTCATACGTTAGCGATTGTAGCTTCAGCTCTATTATTTATGAAGACGAATATTTCGATGTTCCAAACGGCAGGATGGATGTTTCTAATAGGTATTATTATTTTTTCAGGAAGCTTATACATTTATTCAACAACGAGTGTGAAAACATTTGCGATGATTACTCCGATTGGTGGTGTCGCCTTTTTAATCGGATGGGTCATTTTAGGAATTGGCATTATGCGCATTGTTAGCTAAGCTCTGTTTCGTATAAGATTAAGATGGAACAAAAACAGTTTTCTTTATAACGAGCCTTAACTATGGCAAAATAAAATGAAGTAAAGGAAATGGGGGTAGACTTATGACATCGTCAAATGATAAAGAAATTAAAAAGAGTAGTCAATTTACGATTATGAAAGACGATCCCATTGACGGACATCCAGGATTTAGTGGAGGGGGCGTCATTAGTTTAGAAAATATGTCACCAGTTATCGTCGATCCGAATGAAGATCGGGTCTTTGTTGATATGGGCGCGATGCATGGCCGAAGCGAAATCGAAAAAAGGATTCGCTTTTTAACGGATAAAAGTGAAGTGCCTAATGGTAAACCATATTGGATTGTATGGATTACTGTGGAACGAAATGAAGCGGGCCCATTTTATTACGGAGTTGCTGGCAGTTATTTAGAAGTGGATCGGGAAGCCCGTCGTGGATATAAAATATTAGCAGAGCACGTTAATCAAATGGATAAATCATTAAAAGGTCGTACCGTAGTTGATCATATGGACGATCATTCAAGAGCTTTACTAGGGAAATTTTTACGAGAGTTTAATGAAGATTATTGGAATAACTCGGAGGACGAATTGAAAGAGGCATTCAAGTAACAGTGATCCGGAGTTAGTCAATAGATGTCAGGAAATCTCTTTAAAACGTCTTAAAAATTTGAATGAATTGTGAACATTTACCTTATCAATTGAGCTTTTTATATTTTATTTGTAAAATGGTGATAAAACATGGGTTTCATTACATGTTTATTAGGACAAAATAAGGGGCGTTGAACTTGATTCAACGCCTCTTATTTATT
>CALKAL010000089.1 GCA_937983065.1 uncultured Bacillaceae bacterium
GTCACAGGACGTGACCGTATATAGCCGACCTTCCCGCAGGAGTCTACGTATATTTCCAGAGCTAGGTTTGTTCCTCGTTCGGTTTTTTAATTTATCCTTTTAGTTAAGTCCAAGCCTCAGTTTTAAAAATTTAAATTAATACGTTCTAACTGGAGTGACTAATTGTAAAATATTTTCATCTTCTTCAATCGGTCGGATGACGAATGGTCGCATGGATCCTGTGAAGTTTATGACGACTTGTTCAGAATTAATAGCTCTTAATGCATCAATCATATATTTTGCGTTAAATGAGATATTGAGTGGTTCACCCTCGATTGAATCGGTGACGAGTAACTCTTCAACAGTCCCTATTTCCGGTGAATGACTCGTAATTTGGATCGTACTATTTTCCTTCGTATCTAATTTTACGATATTATTTCGATTATCCTTTGCGAGTAAGCTTGCCCGATCAATAGCTGATATTAATTCATTTACTTTCACTTTAATATCTGTTTTGCTCTGTTCTGGAATTAACCGCGAAGTATCAGGATAATTCCCTTCTAATAACCGGGATAAAAATAGTAAATGATTCGTTTGAAATAAAATTTGATTGTTCGTGACACTAATTTGAATGTTGTCGTCAGTATCTTCCAAAATTTTATAGAGCTCGGATAAACTTTTACCAGGAATGACGACGTTGTTAAACGATAAACCGTCGGCATTGGAATTTAATTTTATTTTTTTCGTTGCTAGTCGATGACTATCAGTTGCAACGAGTTCTAAATGTTCATCTTCTAAATTAAAATTAACCCCAGTTAATATCGGCCGTGTTTCTGATACAGACACAGCAAAATTCGTCTGTCTAATTAATGTTTTTAATAAATTTATCGGTAAATAAAAACTATTTTCAGTCGTTACTTTCGGTATGATTGGATATTCTTCGGCATCTTGTCCATTTAAATTAAATTCAACGGATCCAGATTGAATTAAAATATTAAATTCTTCATCACTTTCAATTTTCACTTCATTATGAGGTAATTTACGTATAATTTCGGGTAAAAATCTCGCTTGAATAATTAATTTTCCAGGTGTTAATTCATGAATATTTATAACACCATTTTCTTCTACTGGAATAATGGATTCAATCGTAATATCTGAATCACTTCCTGTTAGTTTAATATGATCGTTAAACGTTTCGATTTTGATTCCCGATAAGATAGGGATTGTCGTCTTCGGTGAGATAGCTTTCATTACATTTTGGATGGCATTCATAAATGGTTCTCTTTCGATTACTAATTTCATTTGCGACCTCCTAGATATAATATATTATTAATTATTTTTAGTAGTAATAGTAATAGGGCCTGTGGATTTGTGGATAACAATGTGAAAGTCATAGTTTTATGCATTTATTCACATGTTAATAAGTTGTGCATGAGTATGAACGACTTATCCACTTGTTAACAGTTAGCGTGATTTGATTGATTCTATTAATTCATCAATTTCTTTTTGAAAATGTAAATCTTCAGCAATCATTTTAGATATTTTATCATGCGCGTGAATGACAGTTGTATGGTCTCGTCCACCAAATTCTTCTCCGATTTTAGGTAATGATAGATCGGTTAATTCCCTCGATAAATACATCGCAATTTGTCTCGGAAAGGCGATTGCTTTCGTCCGCTTCTTTGCTAAAAAGTCTTCAAGCTGCACGTTATATTTTTCACCGACGATTTTTTGAATATCTTTAACGGTTACTTTTTTCGGTCTTGAGCTTGGAAGAATATCTTTTAATGCGTTTGCTGCTAAGTTAGTATCAATATCTTGATTAACTAAAGATGAATAGGCGACGACACGAATTAAAGCGCCTTCTAATTCACGAATGTTCGTATCGATTTGATTCGCAATATAAATCATCACTTCATTAGGAATATCTAATCCATCTGCTTTCGCTTTTTTACGTAAAATCGCAATTCGTGTTTCTAAATCAGGTGGGGTAATATCCGTTAATAATCCCCATTCGAACCTTGAACGAAGCCGATCTTCTAAAGTTGGTATTTCTTTAGGTGGCCTGTCACTAGAAATAACGATTTGTTTATTTTCCTCATGAAGGGCATTAAAAGTATGGAAAAATTCCTCTTGTGTTTGTTCTTTTCCAGCTAAAAATTGAATATCATCAATTAATAGAATATCTACATTACGATATTTATTACGAAAATCTACCGCTTTATTATCGCGAATGGAATTAATAAATTCGTTCATAAATTTTTCCGATGATAAATATAATACTTTCGCATCGGGATTATGCTCTAATACGTAATGACCGATCGCATGCATGAGATGAGTTTTACCTAATCCGACTCCACCGTATATAAATAGTGGGTTGTAAGATTTTGCAGGTGCTTCTGCTACAGCTAAAGATGCTGCGTGAGCAAATCGGTTACCAGCTCCGATGACAAATGTTTCAAACGTATATTTTGAATTAAGCATCGTCGTAGATTGTGTATCATTTATTTTATGATTAATCATTGGCTTAACGGGCTGTTTAACATCAGAATCGTGATCAATATGATTAGGAACAATAAATTGCGGGATAAGTGTCGATCCTGTTAATTCGTTAATCGTTTCCGAGATCATTCCCGTATAGCTATTTTCTAGCCAATCTCGCGTAAATTCATTCGGTGCATGAACAATAATTTGATCTTTGTTAATTTCAATAGCTTCAGTTGTCTTTAACCACGTATCAAAGCTTGGTTTAGCTACTTTTTTCTCAATGTGGTTCAATACTTCAGCCCATAGTTCAGACAAGCTCTCCAAGTTAGGTTCACTTCCTTTCTGTATGTCGGGATGATTGATGGGGAATAGTGGATAATTTTGTCTAATGAAATGAAGGGATTCGTACATTTATTGACATTATTCACAGTGATGGGAATCATTTTATTAGCAAGCTGTGTGTAACTATCCACAAACTATTCACAAACTGTGGAAAAAATAATATGTAAAATAAGTTATCCACGATAAAATCATAAATATCATACCAAAAAAAAGGCAATTTATCAATGAGATTTAAGACTTATCCACAATATTAAAGGAATTCATAAATTTTTTATCTACATATGGTGAATTTGTGGTTAACTTGTCGAAAAAACGGGGGACAATATTTTTATAAAAAAAATTATTCAATTTAGATGTGGATAAGCTTTTTGTATGCTATAATATTTGATGTTCCATATGAAGCTAGTTGACATATGATACTTATTTTTTATATACTAATTTGGACTGTTTTTTTAAAAAAGGAAAAGTTCCATGTGTCATTTCAGGAGGTGTTTTAAATGAAACGCACATATCAACCAAATAAAAGAAGAAGAAAGAAAAATCACGGATTCCGTGCAAGAATGAAAACGAAAAACGGACGTCATGTTTTAGCACGTCGTCGCCGTAAAGGAAGAAAAGTTCTTTCTGCTTAAGGCCACTGACCCCGAGTTCAGTGGTTTTTTTCTTATTCGTATAAGTTGAATTGAAGTATACTTTCTCGATATGCTTATAACGGTTAAACGTTTTATTTAGGTGAGTAACGGTTCATAATAGTAATAGAAGTTTTTGATAGGAAGATTGGATGATTTTTGTGAAAAAAGAATATAGAATTAAAAAGAATGAAGATTTTAATCATATAATTAGACATGGACAATCTTTTTCAAATCGCCAACTCGTATTATATTACATAAAAAATGACCAAACTCATTTTCGCGTTGGATTATCCGTTAGCAAAAGAATTGGAAATGCAGTAAAAAGAAATCAAATTAAACGTTATTTAAGGCATGCGTTTATTGAATTGAAAGATGAAATAAAGCCAGACTATGATTTTATCGTTATCGCTAGAATGCCGACAGCCGATATGAATTTTCATGAAATAAAAAGAAGTTTATCTCATTTATTAATGAAAACGAAAATGTTTTTATAAATTTGCCTTATTTAATCATAGTCATACATAGAGAAGTCATGTAAAATATCAATTAGTAGTTGCTTGTTTAGTCGAGTTAGGAGGAAATAGAAGTTGCGCAAAAATCTTATTGTCATCGTTACATTGATTGCAGTTACATTATTTTTATCGGGCTGTACTCAAATTAATGAGCCGATCACATCTGATAGTGAAGGATTCTGGAACCAATTTTTCGTTTATCCATTATCATTTTTAATTACATACATTGCTGAAACAATTTTTAATGAAGGTTATGGATTAGCGATTATTATCGTAACACTTTTATTTAGAACATTAATTTTACCGTTAAATATAAAGCAGCTTAAATCGTCTCAATCAATGCAAATGATCCAACCAGAATTAATGAAGCTAAGAGAAAAATATTCATCAAAAGATGCAACAACCCAGCAAAAATTACAGCAGGAAACGATGGCTTTATTCCAAAAGCATAATGTCAATCCGTTAGCAGGATGTTTCCCGATTTTAGTACAAATGCCTATATTTATCGCTTTATATCATGCGATTATGCGTACAGAAGAAATTGAAAACTATAAATTTTTATGGTTTGAATTAGGTTCATCAGACATTCTATTAGCGTTTATTACATTCGGAACAGCCTTTTTACAACAAAAAGTAATGATGTCTGGAATGCCACAATCGGCAAACAATCCACAAATGCAAATGATGCTCTACTTAATGCCGATTATGATTGGTGTTTTTGCTTTAATTTTACCATCCGCATTAGCGCTTTATTGGGTAGTAGGTAATATATTCATGATCGTTCAAACATTTTTAGTTCGTCGTCCAATGATGAAGCAATTTGAAAATCAACAAAATGGAGGAGCGAAAAAGTGAGAGAAATAACGGCTAGTGGTCAAACGGTTGAAGAGGCTAAACAAAATGCTTTACAACAATTGGGGTTAACAGTAGATCAAGTTAACATTGAAGTCATTGATGAAGGTAAGAAAGGTATTTTTGGCGTTTTTGGCTCGAAAAAAGCTTACGTAAAAGTAAGGGAAAAAGTCGATACGGTTAAACGTGGTGAAGCGTTTTTAGCAGATGTGACAAAGGAAATGGGTACGACTGTCACTGTTAAAGTGATTGAGACAGAAGATGAGGTCACTTTTGATTTAATCGGCGAGGATTTAGGTTTATTAATCGGAAAACGCGGACAAACATTGAATGCCTTGCAATATTTAACTCATTTAATTGTTAATAAAGATAAACAGCAATCGTATAAAACAGTGATTGTTGATGCTGAAGATTATCGTAATAGAAGGGAAGAAACTTTAACGGATCTTGCCCAAAAGCTAGCAAGTAAAGCGGTTAGAAAAAATGAAGCAGTCAAGCTAGAACCGATGCCGTCATTTGAACGAAAAATCATTCATACAGCTCTTCAAGATCATCAAGATGTAGCGACTTTTTCTGAAGGGAAAGATCCTAATCGCTATATTGTCATTAAGCCGGAAGCTAAAGAGTAATATAAAACCTGCATTCTCTAAAGAGTTTGCAGGTTTTTTAATCTTTTTCTTTACCGAAGATGCCGTAGAAAAATAATTGCATTAAATCCTCAGTATAAGGAAGAAGATATTGATGTACTTCTTCTTTTTGAATGTAGTTTATAAACATTTGGGAAAATATCATGATGGCTTCATTTGAAATATTTTTATCGATATATCCTAATTCTTTTCCTTCATTTAATAGATCCATTAATAAAGGCATCGCTTTATCTTGATAATCTTTTAGCGCCCCTCGATTTTGATTAAAATCATTCATCATCCGTTCGTACACTTCTTCGTGAATATGAAGGGCATCTCTATTTTTTTGAAACGTTACTTGCTCTAATTTTTCTTTATAAGATAATTGTTTGCTATAAATAATTTCCTCATACTCAACCCATAAATTATTTACATAATAAGCTATTACTTCATCAACTAATTGATCTTTACTTCCGAAATAGTTGTAGATTGTGACTTGGGAGACGTCCGCTTCTTTTGCAATCATCTGAATCGAAACTTTTTTAATCCCATTTTTCATAAAAAGTTTTAAAGAGGCTTTTAAAATTGCTGTTTGTTTTTGTTTTTTTCGTCTTTCAAATCCGTCCATTTTGCCACCTCTAATCATTATCCGCTATTAATTATTTTTAAAGTTATTATAACAACATCAAAAATACTGTTAAATTCAGTTTCATTGTATAGTTTAATAAAATTTATGAAATTTAACAACTAAAATATTTCAAAACCTATTGATGTTTGATGAAAAATTATATATTATGAAATATATAGTGAATTATATTTCAAAACTTTTTTAAAGGGGTTAAAACGATGTCTATTTTAAAAGCGACGAATTTAACTAAGAAGTTTGGCGACTTTAAAGCGTTAGATGGTGTCAATATTGAAGTGAATGAAGGGGAGGTTTTCGGTTTTATCGGACCGAATGGAGCTGGGAAATCGACGACGATACGAATATTACTCGGAATGTTAAAAGCAACATCTGGTGAGGCTAAAATATTCGGTAAAGATGTGTGGCAAGATGCTGTTGATATTCATAAGCGAATTGCTTACGTGCCTGGAGATGTGAATCTTTGGCCGAATTTAACTGGGGGAGAAGTGATTGATCTTTTCGTTAAACTGCGCGGTGGAAATAATAAAAATAGGCGGGAAGAATTAATCGAACGATTTAATTTTGATCCTTCTAAAAAATGCCGAACATATTCAAAAGGTAATAGACAAAAGGTTGCCCTCATTGCTGCGCTTGCTTCAGAGGCAGAAATTTATATTTTTGATGAACCAACGTCAGGGTTAGATCCTTTAATGGAAAGAGTCTTTCAAGAATATGTGTTAGAAGCAAAGCAAGCGGGAAGTAGCGTTTTGTTATCAAGTCATATTTTATCTGAAGTAGAAAAGCTATGTGATCGGGTCGGCATTATCCGTCAAGGGAAAATTATCGAATCTGGTTCATTGAATGATATGCGGCACTTAACTCGCTCAAATATGATTGTCCAAACGAAGAAGCCGATGGATGGATTAGCTCAGTTATCTGGAGTTCACTCCGTTGAAGAAACTGGTGATGAAACTATTTTTCAAGTCGATACGGATGCGATGGAATCAGTCATTGAATTTGTAAGCCGACATGGGGTGATTAAGCTAGAAAGCGCACCCCCGACGTTAGAAGATTTATTTATGCGCCATTATGAAACCGATGCTCAATCTGGGGGTGACTCATAATGAGTGAGAGATTTGCAAAAACTGGCTTACTTACCCGATTTATTTTAAAACGTGATCGGTTTAGATTATCACTTTGGGTAATCGGCATTTGGTTTTTTACAATTATTGTCCCGTTAGCCTTTGAATCGCTTTATCCTTCCCAATCAGAAAGGGATATGATGGCAGATACGATGAACAACCCTGCAATGATTGCGATGGTTGGCCCAGCTGATTTATCGAACTATACAATCGGTGTGATGACGAGTCACCAAATGTTACTCATAACTGCAGTTGTTGTCGGGTTAATGAGCATATTATTAGTGACGCGCTATACGCGAACGGACGAAGAAGATGGTAAATTAGAGCTTATTCAATCATTACCAGTAGGAAGATTATCTACGTTAAATGCAACAATCATCGTCTTAGTCGTAACAAACGTTATTCTTGCGGTAATAACGGCTATTGGTTTGTCGGTATTAGGGATTGAAAGCGTTGATGTTTCAGGATCAATTTTATACGGGGCTACTCTCGGTGCAACAGGCATTTTATTTGCGATGATAACAGCTTTTTTTGCACAAATAACTGAAAGCTCAAGAGGGACAATTGGTTTATCGATAACTGTTTTATTGGGGGCGTACCTTTTAAGAGCCATTGGGGATGTGAGCGTTGAAGCGTTGTCATGGATTTCACCTTTAGGCTGGGTCCCGATGACAGAGATTTATGCAAATAATGATTGGTGGCCAATATTTTTAATGTTAGGCTTGGCGATTATATTTTTCATCGCCGCTTACTATTTTAACTCAATCCGAGATTTAGGATCAGGAATGTTACCTGCAAGAAAAGGAAAAATTCACGCCTCAAGATCGTTACAAAGTCCAATCGGTTTAGCCTTTCGATTACAAAGAACAGGGACAATTGCCTGGGCTGTCGGTATGATCGTTTTAGGTGCAACTTACGGATCAGTTTTTGGTGATTTAGAATCATTTTTTGAAGGAAATGAAATATTTATAGAAATGTTAAGCATTGATGGAGGAACAACGTACACGGAACAATTTATTGCGATTTTAATGGTGATTGTCGCCTTATTCGCAACGATTCCTCCAATAATGAACGTTATAAAACTTTACAATGAAGAGAAAAAAGGACGAATTGGGCATTTATTAAGCCGTTCAGTTTCACGTTACCAACTTTTAATGAGCTTTTTAATCATTTCAATTATTAATGCATTTTTAATGGTATCTTTAACGGCAATCGGCTTATGGGCAGCAGGAGACGCTGTCGTAGAAGGTGGGCTAGATTTTTGGAATATTTACGGAGCGGCATTAGCATATTATCCAGCGATGCTCTTTTTCATCGGCCTTGCTGTATTATTTGTTGGCTTTAAACCACGTTTCAGTAGCATTGTATGGATTTATTTATTTTTCTCGTTTATCGTATTATACTTTGGCGAACTATTTCAATTTCCTGAATGGATTGGCAAGCTCTCACCATTCGGCCACATCCCAGGAATGCCAATTGACGAGTTTGAACTATTGCCGATTATCTGGCTTACAGTCGGAGCGATGTTATTAATGATTATAGGAGCTCTCGGATATCGGAGAAGGGATATTCAAGAGTAAATTATTTCCCTTAAGGTGTGTGCCGCCTTAAGGGATTTTTAATTTGTTCGTCGGTTGAGACTTCCTCGCAAACCCTAAAAGTTCCGCGCATTTTAAAATTCTCACGCGCAAATCGAGATTCTTACGCGCAAATCCTAAAAGTTCCACGCAAATTTATACACACCGTATTTTCAACTTAAACTTCCGCCATATAAGCTAACATATACAACATTTAACAGTTCATCTATCTTTTCATTTGCACCATTACATGATATTATGTTTAGTTAGGAAATTGACTACTTTGAAAGGGGTGAAGGTTGTGGAACAAGATACGATTGCAGCGATTTCAACGCCAATTGGTGAGGGTGCGATTGCGATTGTTCGTTTAAGTGGCGATGATGCACTTCGCATTGCTAATCATATTTTTAAAGGTAAAGATTTAATGCAAGTACCGTCTCATACGATTCATTACGGACATATCGTCGACCCAAAAACGAATGATTTAATAGAAGAAGTTATGGTTTCTGTATTAAAAGCTCCAAAAACCTTTACTCGTGAAGATGTTGTTGAAATAAATTGTCATGGCGGCTTAGTTTCAGTGAATCGGGTATTACAATTAGCTTTACGGGAAGGTGCCCGCTTAGCTGAGCCTGGCGAATTTACGAAAAGAGCCTTTTTAAATGGACGAATTGATCTTTCACAAGCAGAAGCGGTCATGGATTTAATTCGTGCTAAAACGGATCGTGCGATGTCTATTGCTTTAAAGCAGATGGACGGTAGACTTTCAAATCTCATTCGAAAATTGCGCCAACAATTAATTGAAATAGTCGCCCATGTTGAAGTAAATATAGATTATCCTGAATATGATGACGTTGAGGAAATGACGCATGACATGCTCATCGATCGCACACATTTTGTTAAAAAAGAAGTTCAAAAGCTTTTACAAACAGCAAAACAAGGGAAAATATTAAGAGAAGGTATTAAAACTGCGATTATCGGGCGTCCAAACGTCGGAAAATCATCCCTTCTCAATGCGTTAGCTCAAGAAAATAAAGCGATCGTGACAGATATTCCAGGAACGACCCGTGATGTCATTGAGGAGTACGTAAATGTTCGCGGTGTTCCGTTGCAGCTTATCGATACAGCAGGGATTCGCGAAACAGAGGATATTGTAGAGAGAATGGGCGTTGAGCGGTCTCGACAAGCATTAAAAGAAGCGGATTTAATTTTACTCGTGTTAAATGGGAGTGAAGCTTTTACTAAAGAAGACCGCGCTTTATTTGAAGCAGCAGATGAACTCGACAAAATCATTATCGTTAATAAAACAGATTTAGACCAAAAAATAAACATGGACGAAGTAAAATTAGTTAGCAATAATGCGCCGGTTGTTACAACGTCCTTAGTAGAAGATCAAGGGATTGATCAATTAGAAGATGCGATTGCGAAAACATTTTTTGCAGGAGATATCGAGTCGAGCGATCTGACATACGTTTCAAATGTAAGACATATTCAATTGTTAGAACAAGCTGATTCGAGTCTCGATGATGTTCTAAACGGTATTGATGCAGGGATGCCTTTAGATTTAGTCCAAATTGATTTAACGCGAGCGTGGCAGTTGCTTGGTGAGATTATTGGTGATAATGTCCAAGATTCATTAATTGACCAGCTATTCTCGCAATTTTGTTTAGGAAAATAATCGTCATTTAAATAGATTTAATAAATTATAAGGAGGTTATGAACATGTATGAAGCGGGAAATTATGATGTTATTGTTATTGGTGCGGGTCATGCTGGCGTAGAGGCGGGTCTTGCAGCAGCAAAACGTGGCGCCAAAACATTAATGCTTACTTTGAATTTAGATTTAATCGCATTTATGCCGTGTAATCCATCAATTGGCGGTCCAGCAAAAGGGGTCGTCGTCCGTGAAGTCGATGCTTTAGGCGGCCAAATGGGTAAAACAATCGACAAAACCCATATTCAAATGCGTCTATTAAATACACGAAAAGGCCCAGCTGTTCGTGCATTGCGTGCTCAGCTTGATAAAGTTTTATATCAACAAGAAATGAAGAAAATTATAGAAAATCAAGAAAATTTAACTATATACCAAGGGATGGTAGACCGTTTAATCGTGGAAAATGACACGATTAAAGGTGTTGTGACTGAAACAAAACAAGTGTATTACGGAAAAACAGTCATCATTACGACGGGTACATTTTTACGTGGAAAAATTTTGATCGGTGATATTGAGTATGAAAGTGGTCCGAACAACCAACGTCCATCCATTAAACTATCTGAACAACTCGAGGAGCTCGGTTTTGATTTAGTACGTTATAAAACGGGAACACCACCTCGAGTAAACAGTCATACGATTGATTATTCTAAAACTGAAATTCAGCCTGGTGATGAGGAACCTCGTGCGTTTTCTTATGAGACGACGGAATATATAACAGATCAAATTCCGTGCTGGTTAACGTATACTGGGGAATTTACACACCAAATCATTAACGATAATTTAGCAAAATCGGCCATGTATTCAGGGGCAAAAAGAGGGACGGGTCCGAGATATTGCCCGTCGATTGAAGATAAAATTGTTCGTTTTAACGATAAGCCACGCCATCAAATTTTCTTAGAGCCTGAAGGTAGAGAAACGGATGAAGTTTACGTGCAAGGCTTATCAACATCACTACCTGAATATATTCAAAAAGAATTACTCAAAACAATTCCAGGTTTAGAAGAAGCGGAAATGATGCGTCCAGGATATGCGATTGAATATGACGCTGTTGTTCCGACTCAACTATGGCCAACATTAGAGACGAAAAAAATATCAGGACTATTCTCTGCTGGGCAAATCAACGGGACATCGGGCTATGAAGAAGCGGCTGCACAAGGCATTATCGCTGGAATTAATGCCGCAGCGAAAGCGTTGAATAAAGAAATGCTTATTTTAGACCGTTCCCAAGCATATATCGGTGTTTTAATTGATGACTTAGTGACCAAAGGAACGAGTGAACCGTATCGTTTATTAACTTCTCGTGCAGAATACAGACTTCTTTTACGACATGATAACGCTGATTTAAGATTGACAGAGATCGGTTATGAAATGGGATTAATTTCAGAAGAGCGATATGAAAAATTCATTGCTAAAAAAGAAGCGATTGAAAAGGAATTTAAACGTCTAAAATCGACCATTATAAAACCGACTGAAGAAGTTCAACAAATAATTGAACAACTCGGTGGATCAAAACTTAAAGACGGGATTAAAGCATCTGATTTATTACGGAGACCTGAAATAAAGTACGAACATATTGCGCAAATTATTCCAAGTGAAGATGATTTAGCAGATGATGTCATCGAACAAGTAGAAATTCAAGTGAAATATGAAGGTTACATTGCAAAACAGCTCCAACAAGTTGAAAAAATGCAGAAGCTTGAAAGCAAAACAATTCCAGAAAATATTGATTACGAACAAATACAAGGTCTTGCAACAGAAGCACGTCATCGTTTAAACAAAGTTCGACCATTATCTGTCGGGCAAGCATCCCGTATTTCTGGGGTCAACCCATCAGATATTTCGATTTTACTCGTCTATCTTGAGCAAGGTATGCGCTCAAAAGCATCAAATGAATAGAGGATAATTATGAATGAAGAAAATTTTATAAAAAAACTGAATGAATATAATATTACCTTAACTGAACACCAGCTTCATCAATTTAATCTTTATTATGAAACGTTAGTAGAATGGAACGAAAAAATGAACTTAACAGCAATTACTGATCGAGAGTCTGTTTATTTAAAACATTTTTTCGATTCCATTTCTGCTTCTTTTAAATTTGATTTTCAAGATAAATTATCAATTTGTGATGTTGGTGCTGGTGCTGGTTTTCCATCTATTCCATTAAAAATTGTTTTTCCGCATTTGAACATAACAATTGTTGATTCTTTAAAAAAGCGAATTACATTTTTAAATCATTTAGCTGAGCAATTACAATTAGATGATGTGACGTTTTATCATGATCGAGCAGAAAGTTTCGGCCAAAACAAAAAACATCGGGAATCTTATGATGTCGTCATCGCTAGAGCTGTAGCTAGAACGTCCGTCTTATCTGAGCTTTGCCTCCCTCTCGTTAAAGTGAATGGTCATTTTATTATGATGAAAGGGGCAAACTTTGCTGAAGAGAAAGAGATTGGAAATAAAGCGGTCAAAACTTTAGGTGGCGAGTGGAAAGATATCTACTCATTTCTATTACCTGTAGAAAACAGCGAAAGAAATATTGCTATTATTAAAAAGGTAAAAAAATCACCGAATAAATACCCTCGTAAACCAGGTGTTCCGAATAAAGAACCAATAGAATAATCTATTTTATAATTTATAAATGTGGTACAATAATTAATAGAGGTAGAAGGACGGTCTTCTTTGAAAAAAATGAAATGTTTCACGTGAAACATTTCATTTTTTACATAACAGTATTGATAGTTTATAAGGTAGGTGCCTACGATGATGAGTTCAATAAGTCGGTTATTCGGAAAAAATGCTGATCAAGAAGGACAATACGATTATTTAGAGCAAGTCATACAAATTAATGTCCAGGAAATACGCCCCAATCAATATCAGCCACGCACAATTTTTGATGATAGTAAAATAGAAGAGTTAGCAGAAACAATACGAACTCACGGGGTTATCCAGCCGATAGTTGTTAGAAAATTGGAAGATGAGGACGGATACGAATTAATCGCTGGAGAAAGAAGATGGCGAGCTGTCGTTTCTTTAGGCTGGGACACGATTCCAGCTATCGTCAAAAACATGACAGATACGGAAACAGCTTCTGTTGCGTTAATTGAAAACTTGCAAAGAGAAGAATTAACAGTGATTGAAGAAGCAATCGCCTATGATCAACTTTTAAATTCTCACGGATTAACCCAGGAAGCTCTCGCGCAACGTCTCGGAAAAAGCCAGTCAACTATTGCTAATAAACTAAGACTCTTAAAACTACCAAAAGTGGTACAACAATCTCTATTAAATAAAGAAATTACGGAAAGACATGCCCGGGCGCTGTTAAAGCTTAAAGACGAAAGTGAACAGGAAAAATTGCTGCAAACAATTATAGAAAAGAAGTTGAATGTTAAGCAGACTGATGAGCATGTTGAAAAAACATTATATCCAGAAGAAAAAGAAACTGTCCGTAGAAAACCGCAGCTCCGCGGTATTAGTAGAGACATCCGAATCGCTTTAAATACGATTCGCCAATCTGTAAACATGGTTCAAGAGAGTGGTATGAACGTACAAGCTGAAGAAAAAGATTCTGATGAGTATTATGAGATTACAATTAAATTACCGAAGAAGTAAGAGGAGAAATCATTTCCCCATCTTTCTATAAAAGATGGGTCTTTTTTTCTCATATTACTAGATTCCGTGATAGAATTAATATTATAAAATTATAAGTTAGGGTAGGTGTCATTATGGGAAAAGTCATTGCCATAGCAAACCAAAAAGGCGGCGTTGGCAAGACAACAACCGCAGTTAATTTAAGTGCTTGTTTAGCTAACCTAGGCAATAAAGTGTTATTAATAGATATAGATCCCCAAGGAAATGCTACGAGTGGTATCGGAATTAATAAAGGTGATATGTCGACATGTGTTTATGATGTTTTAATAGAAGAAGAGGATGCAAAATCAGTCCGCGTCCCATCTGATATCCCGAATTTAGATGCAATTCCTGCTACAATCCAACTAGCAGGATCTGAAATAGAATTAGTCCCAACGATATCAAGAGAATTACGCTTAAGAAAAGCACTAGAGAATATCCGTCATGAATATGATTATGTCATCATTGATTGTCCACCATCATTAGGACTTTTAACTCTAAATGCTCTAACCGCAGCGGATAGCGTAATTATTCCAGTACAATGTGAATATTACGCATTAGAAGGCTTAAGCCAATTATTAAATACAGTCCGTCTCGTGCAAAAGAGGTTAAATAAAAACTTAGCTATTGAAGGTGTTTTATTAACGATGCTTGATGCTAGGACGAATTTAGGAATCCAAGTCATTGAAGAAGTTAAAAAATATTTTCAAGATAAAGTGTTCAGTTCAATTATTCCGAGAAATATTCGTTTAGGCGAAGCTCCTAGTTACGGCGAACCGATTATTTCATATGATCCGAGGTCAAAGGGAGCTGAAGTCTACTCGGAATTAGCGAAGGAAGTGATGGCTAATGGTCAGAAGGTTGGGTAGAGGCTTAGATGCTTTAATAAGCGTTGACGATGAAGAATCGATTCAAGAGTTATCTTTAAAAGACATTCGACCGAATCCATACCAACCAAGAAAAATATTTGAAGCAGATGCGATTGAAGAGCTAAAAGATTCGATCATTGAACATGGTGTGTTACAACCTATTATCGTAAGACAGACGATTAAAGGTTATGAGATAGTTGTAGGAGAGCGTCGTTTTCGAGCATCTAAGGAGGCTGGATTAGAAACGATTCCTGCCGTCGTTAGAGAACTTACTGATGAACAAATGATGGAGCTTGCTCTATTAGAAAACTTACAAAGAGAAGATCTCACACCGATGGAAGAAGCAGAGGCTTATGAACGTCTCATCACCGAATTAAATATAAGACAAGAAGATTTAGCTAAAAAACTAGGTAAAAGTAGGCCACATATTGCTAATATGATCCGTTTATTATCACTACCTGATCCAATTCGCGCAATGATTAATAGTAAAGAACTCTCGATGGGTCACGGTAGAGCATTATTAGCTTTGAAAAACAAAGATGAAATGCTTCTCGTCGCTAAAAAAATTAGACAAGAGCATTTAAATGTAAGACAAGTTGAAGAACTCATTCAAAGCTTAAATGAAAAACGACCGAAGAAAAAGCCGAAAAAAGAAGAGAAAAAAGATATTTTTATTATTAATCAAGAAGAAGAATTAAGGGACTTTTTTGGAACGAATGTAAATATCCAAAAAGGTAAGAAAAAAGGAAAAATCGAAATTGAGTTTTATAATAACGACGATTTAAATCGAATTTTAAATTTGTTACAAAAAAATTGATGTTAATCTCATTAATTTAACTGTGACCCCAGCTAGCATTAACTCTAGCTGGGGTTTAGCTTATTTAAAATCATTGCGATATCAAATAGACTAATGCTTGTATTTAACAATTTAGCTTGCTAAAAAACATCAAACTACATAAAATGTTTCACGTGAAACAAAATGAAATAAGCACGTCATTTGTTGCTGTTGGAGGTTAATCTAGTGGAGTATTTAGGCGTTGCAGTCAATGGAATTAGCATTATTATAGGCGTAACTATCGGACTCTTTTTTACGAAAATAAATGAAAAAATGAAAGAGACGATTATGATGGCTATTGGATTAGTCGTCCTCGTCATTGGTTTAACGATGGCGTTTGAATCACAACGAATTGTCGTTGTTATTTTAAGTTTAATTAGTGGAGCACTGATTGGTGAAAAATACAATTGGGAACAAAAATTAAATCGCATTGGCGAAAAGTTAGAAAAAAGATTTAAGCAAAATAATACGAACTCAAAAATAGCTGAAGGGTTTGTTACAGCAACGTTAATCTTCGGTATTGGTGCCATGGCTGTCGTCGGATCATTAGATAGCGGCTTAAGAGGAGATCACGAAATTCTATTTACTAAATCATTCATCGATGGATTTGTCTCCTTAGTGTTGACGACAACATTAGGGATAGGTGTCATATTTTCTGTATTTCCAATTGTCTTATATCAAGGGGCCATCGTCTTTTTCGCAACACAAATACACGAGCTTATTACTGATCAGTTTCTCGACATGTTCATCATTGAAATGACAGCAACAGGCGGTATTCTCATCGTCGCATTAGGCTTAAATATGCTCAAAATTACATCCATTCGTGTTGCAAATTTATTGCCGAGCCTTATAACAGTTGGTTTTATTTTATACGCTTATGTTCAGCTTGAAAGTCTAATGTTTTAACGGTTTTCTTTTACTTAACTCAATATCTAAAAAATGAATCGCTTTGCCGATAACACGCGACAATTTCATTACGTGGGATAATCTAGTATTTTGTAATACCGCAAGTTCTAAATAACCTGCAACATTTACATTTCCTTTTATATATAAATCACCGACTGCGTTAAGTCCCTTATTTAAAGCAGCACCTGGAATTAACGAGCCAAGACCAGCCTCAATCGTATTGACATGCTCTAACGTAGATAAAGACGCATCAACAGCAATAATATACGGCTTTCGATGGTACGTCTTAATAAATTCAGTAACATCATTTAAGTTAAGTGCATGAACAGGTGTATCTAATGTTCCATATACGTTTAAGGAAGATAGCTTTCTATCATTTAAATAAGTCCCAACTAATGGCCCAAGACTATCTCCAGTACATCGATCCGTTCCAATACATAATACGACGATTTCCTTATAATCTATCGTATGTTTAAGTAAATATTGATATAAATGATAGCTGTTTGCTGGCTGATCAACCTTTAAAAATAAATTGTCCACATGAATCTTTTCTTCTACATTCATAACTATAGCCTCTCTCACATACTTTTTAATAGTATACGGATATTTTGCCGTTCTTATACATGAGAGGTTGTGAGAAAAGATTGGCTAACGGATTAAAATGGATTGGCTTAATCATTGCGGCTATGGTTGGCGCGGGTTATGCATCAGGAAGAGAAATTTGGGAGTTTTTTGGCCATGAAAGTGGACTAGCTATTTTAATCTTTACCGTTCTATTTATAATAAGCTGTCAAGTTATTTTAAAGTTAAGCTACGAAATGAAAACTGCCCACTACTTACCAGTTTTAAAGGAACTTCTCGGTGGAAAAATGTCCCGTATTTACGATGTTGGTATATTCTTTTATTTATTTATGACGTTTTTCGTAATGATTTCAGGAAGTGGGGCAACATTCTCTACGTTTGGAGTTCCTAATTTCGTCGGGATTGCATTTATCGTTATTTTCCTGCTTGCTATCGTACCTTTTGGGATGGGTGGAATTATTACTATTAATCGGGTCATGTCTCCCGTCTTAATTATTGGGTTAGCCTCTGTCCTTCTTTATTTCGCATGGGACCACCACGTCTCATTTTTTAGTAACTTAACAAAGCAATCGAATTGGGCAAGCTCGATTCCGTTTACGTCTTTAAATATTTTACCGTTAGTCGCTATTTTAGGGGCGATTGGCAAGGAAATCAAAAGTAAAAAAGAAATATATATCGCAAGCATCGGAAGTGGCCTCATTCTTGGGGGGACGAGCTTTTTATATAATACTAATTTAATTCATGTTGCAGACCAGTTAATTATTTATGAAATGCCCTTATTTGCGGTTCTGCACGGTTACCCAATGATATTATTTGTCCTCATGTCTGTTTTACTTTGGTTTGCCATTTACACAACAGCGATGACGAATATTTTTAGTTTATTATCAAGACTTAGAGAAACGATAAAATTAAAAGATATTCAATTAAGCATTATCATTATTATTTTCGCCTTACCATTTACGTTTTTCGGTTTCAGAAATCTTATTAGTTATTTATATCCATTGTACGGTGTCATTAATTTGTACATATTAGCTGCTATATTAATCTACCCTATTTTAAAACGAGCAGATATAAGAAATATTTGATACAATAAGATAGAAAGAAAGATTCCTTTCATTTAAAAAAGAACGATAGGAAGGAATGATCCTATGAGTGAACAACTATTTGATCTAAATGACATTGTTGAGATGAAAAAACCTCATCCATGTGGAGCAAACGAGTGGAAAATTATTCGGATGGGGATGGATATTCGCGTGAAATGCCAAGGATGTCAGCATAGCGTCTTAATACCACGAAAAAAATTTGAAAAAAGATTAAAAAAAGTGCTTAAAAAAGCAGACTAATTATATGCCTATTTTATAGATAAACGAAATTAACGGCTATGTTACGTTAAACAGGGGCGAAAAGCCTTTGTTTTTTTATTTTTCGGCTAGCTTGTTTTTTTGTTTATGAATCCATATAATGTTTATGACTAATCTTGATAGGGTTGGGTAATTTGAAGGAGATGAATGTTTAAATGTCATTAACTGCAGGAATCGTCGGACTACCGAACGTCGGAAAATCAACATTATTTAATGCCATCACACAAGCTGGCGCATTATCAGCAAACTATCCATTCGCAACGATAGAGCCTAACGTTGGTATGGTTGAGGTTCCCGATGATCGACTAAGCCGACTTACAGAAATCGTCACCCCACAAAAAACGATACCGACGACGTTTGAATTTACAGATATCGCTGGAATTGTTAAAGGAGCAAGTCAAGGGGAAGGGTTAGGGAACCAATTTTTATCCCATATTCGTCAAGTCGATGCGATATGTCATGTCGTACGTTGTTTTAATGATGAAAATATAACACACGTGTCAGGTCAAGTCGATCCAATTGATGATATAGAAACAATTAATTTAGAGCTCATTTTAGCTGATTTAGAAACAGTATCTAAAAGATATGATCGCGCTAGTAAATTAGCAAAGCAGAAAGTGAAAGAAGCACTGTTAGAGTTTGACGTACTAGAAAAATTAAAAAACGCCTTCGAAAATGAAAAACCAGCACGTTCTGTTGAATTCACAAAAGAAGAAATGAAGTTTGTTAAACAGCTTCATTTACTAACGATTAAGCCAATTTTATACGTCGCTAATGTCGGTGAAGATGAGATTATCGATGTTGAAAATAATGAGAATGTGAAAAAAGTAAGAGAATACGCTGAAAACGATGGGGCAGAAGTCATTACAATTTGTGCGAAAATAGAAGAAGAAATCGCTGAATTGGAAGGCGAAGAGAAAGAAGAATTTTTAAAAGAACTAGGTATTGAGGAATCAGGATTAGATCAATTAATAAAAGCCTCTTACTCGATGCTCGGATTAGCTACTTATTTTACAGCTGGGGAAAAAGAAGTTCGCGCTTGGACGTTTCGAAAAGGTATGACGGCCCCAGAGACAGCAGGGATTATTCATACCGATTTTGAAAAAGGATTTATTCGTGCAGAAACGGTTTCTTATGATGATTTAATGGAAGCTGGTTCAATGGCTAAAGCCCGTGAAAATGGAAAAGTTCGCTTAGAAGGAAAAGATTATCTCGTACAAGACGGAGATATTATACATTTCCGCTTTAACGTGTAATTCAGGATGAAAATGGATTGTACTATGAATGATATTTTGTTATAATTCATTGATGTGAGTAATTAAAACTGAAGGATTACTCCTTGCTCTAATAATTACTATTAGAGCCGCAAAGTCCAAAAGGAGGTGTAGTCGGATGAATAAATATGAAGTTATGTACATCATCCGCCCAGACATTGAGGAGGAAGCTCAAAAAGAAGTGATTGAGCGTTTCAACAAAGTGTTAACGGATAATGGTGCAGAAGTAACGAATGTTGATGAAATGGGTCAACGTCGTCTTGCTTATGAAATTAATGACTTCCGTGATGGCTATTACGTCGTTGTTAATTTTGATGGCGGTGCCGAGGCAGTCGACGAATTTGATCGTATCGCTAAGTTTACTGATGAGATTATTCGTCATATGATTATTCGTTTAGATGAACAATAAGGAGTGTTTGATGTGTTAAATCGTGTCGTATTAGTAGGAAGATTAACGAGAGATCCTGAATTGCGTTATACTCCAAGTGGTGTAGCCGTTGCGAACTTTAATATTGCGGTAAATCGACCTTTTTCAAATCAACAAGGTGAGCGAGAAGCGGACTTCATTAACTGTGTCATTTGGAGAAGACCAGCTGAAAACCTAGCGAACTATATGAAAAAAGGTGGCCTTATTGGAGTTGACGGTCGCATACAGACACGTAGCTATGAAGGCCAAGATGGAAAGCGGGTTTATGTGACAGAGGTTGTGGCTGATTCGGTTCAATTTTTAGAGTCTAGAGGCGCCAACCAAGGCAGTTCATCTATGGGCACATCAAACGATCAAAACCAAAATCAAGGTGGATTTCAGCCTACTACTAAAAAGGATGAAAATCCATTTGAAGATAGCGGTGAACCTGTCGATTTATCAGATGATGATTTACCATTTTAAAAAAGTATATTCTTAAATAGAATACTTGCGATTTATTGTGAAAAAATGTGTGTATTTTAAGTGTGTAAAAGTGTGTCATTAAATGTGTGTGTTTAAATGAACACCGTTGAATGTTGAAGTTGTCAATTATTTATTCATAGTGTGTGTGAATGAATAATAGGCCTTCAAACAATTCAACGGTGTTTTTTTGTTCCCTCCTTCCTTAACCCCCATACCAAAACGAAACATCAGACAATATCATCTCATTTCGTGACTTTATATACAGGAACTGTTCGTAATTATATGTCGAATTCATACATAAAGTAGAAGCGAAAAATCGTATCGCAGCTATCACTAAAGCGAAGGAAAAAGGATGGATTTAATATAGAACTTTTTCCCGTTCCCTTTATGCTTAGTTCTAATATTTTTCAAAAAAAGGGAATTGAAACAGTAATGTAGAAATAAACATTAAACAGCAATTAAAAAAGGAGCAAAAATTATGTTTACAAGTGTAATTCTCGCTGCGATATTAAGTTCTATAGTTTATGGGATTGCTTTACCTATTGAGTCAAACCACGTTTATGTCGCCATTTTGTATTCTTTACCTATATTTCTTGTCGCGGGCTTTTTAGTAACCATACTAGTTGACCGACTAATGAAAAAATTAAACATATTAAACACAATATATAGATATAGCCTTCAATTGATTAGTTACGCATTAGCAGGATTGGTCGCCGCTATAATAATAGCAGTATTAAATCAATCTCTTTCGGAGTTGGCATTAACTCCACTAGCATTGTTTGGCATCTTACCTGCTTTAATTTACTTTCACTTCTATCTCGCAATTACATACTTATTTTCCCGATATCAAATATTTGAGACTTGAAAAAAGTCCGTACCCTGATTAAAGAGAGGTTTACATAAGAAAATTCCGTATAAAGAATTTAAAGACTTCCATACAGGGAGGTCTTTTTTTTAAATAAATATTTTTGCAATTTTTCAAAAACCTCTTGACCTTCAAGTAACTTTAAGATTTATCTTAGAAGTACGGAGGTGATTTTATGTTAACGATTCAAGCTTTTTCAAAAAGTACAGGAATACCGAAAAGCACATTACGTTATTACGAAGAAGTCGGTTTACTCATTCCAAAAAGACAAGCGGAAAATGGTTACCGTCTTTATGATCAAAGTCAAATCGAACCCGCTACGTTAATAGCGAGTTTAAGATTAGCGAATGTTCCAATTAAAGAAATCCAAAGTTATCTTAGCGCGGATGATCAGGAAAAGCTCAAACTAAGGAAAAAGTGGATAAATCAGTTGAACAGGCAAAAAGAGTTGATTGATATCCAATTAAAATATTTGGAAAATTATAGGGCAAGTGAGGAAATTTATTTATTTGAAAAAGAAAGGGAGCGGATCCTTTGGTTTACTGCAGAAGAGAAGCAAGGGAATTTTAAACAACAATTTCTTAAGGGTCAAAACATACTAGATAAGCATAACATTCAAGGGAATAACAATTGGTACTTAAAATATATTTCTGGCAGAAAAACGGTGAGGGCGTTGATTGGATTCAGTATTAGTGAGAAGGCTGACATTTCCAGTATAGAACAATTTGAAACGGAAGAGATTTTAAATGAATCCCTCTGTGTTGCGTTAAGCTTCAAAGGGGAATTTTCTAAAATTGAAAAAGCCTATATGCGCCTTGCTAGATATATTAATGACAATCATTACACGCCAGCGGGATCAGTTATGGAAATGTATCGTGGGAAAAATTTAAATGAAGTGACGGTTTTTATTCCTGTCATTAAATTAGGAGGAAGTGCAGATGTATGAGGATTTAAATGTCCAATTAATTAGTTTAAAAGGTAGCTATAACGAAATCGGTCTTAATCAAGGAAAAGTAATTCCAATGGATCCTAAATTTCAAATATTAAAAAGCTTAAATGAAAATGTTGATGCGGTATCTGCCCAATCAAATCTTGAAAAACATTTTCCAGGATTGCTAGAAGAAATTCGTGGATTAGCGGATGGGTTAAACATTGACGACAAAGAAGCAATTCAAATGTTTAGTGGCTATGATATGATGATTCCGCCGATGGGATGCACATCGTTTTCCGACGGGAAGCATTATGTTCGAAATTACGACTTCGGTCCCCTTTTGTATGATGGGAGACTTGTCTTTGTAAAGCCTAACAATGGATATGCAAGTATTGGTTTCAGTCAACAAATTACAGGTAGACTTGATGGAATGAATGAAGCGGGTCTCGTTGTCGGACTTCATCTTGTTAATGAAAATCATAAAGGAAAAGGCTTCATCGCTGCGACAATTGTCCGTATGTTATTAGATCAATGTAAAAATGTTGAGGAAGCGGCAGACTTCATTCAAAAAATCCCCCACAGTTACTGCTACAATTATTCTTTACTCGATCGATACGGAAATACTCGTATTATTGAAGCAACTCCAGATAAACAAATCATTAGAGGAGGAACCTCTCTTAACTGTACGAACCATTTTGAGACGGAATCTATTAAAGAGAAAAATAGACCTTATATCGAAGGCTCACTTCACCGTAAAAACCTCATCGAACAGCTTCCGACTAATCTAACAAGTGAAGAAGCTTTTAAAACATTTAATGAAGAATCCTCGCCACTATTTTTCAAAAATTATGAGCAATTTTACGGGACATTACATACCGTCGTTTATATTCCAGAAAGTCTAGAAGTGATCGTCGGTATCGGAGGAAATGCAGCTCCAAAGAAGTTTTCCATATCGAAGCTATTAAAGGGCGAGGAAGAACTGAAAGGAGAATTAGTCGGTAAAATTCAAGTTGGACATTAATTTGTAAATAATTTAAACATTCAATACGAATTAACGTGGGATTGTCAATAATAAAATGCTGTTAAGGCAAATTTTCATTACTGCATATAACGTGAATTTGTTGACAAATGGTCTAAATTTTTATATTATATAACTTGCACATTTATATAACACACAACACACAATTTTTGAAAAAACACACACATAAGTACGATTAGCAAAGGTTGTTATGGCTACGCACACACACTAAAGTAGGCGTAATAACGTTTAATTTTGCGTGAAGGAGGATTTTAAATGGCTCGTCGTGGACGTAGACGTAAAAAAGTATGTTATTTCAAATCAAATAACATTAAACATATTGATTATAAAGACCTTGATTTACTAAGACGTTTCGTTTCTGAGCGTGGTAAAATTTTACCTCGTCGTGTAACAGGAACGTCAGCTAAATACCAACGTAAATTAACTGTTGCCATTAAAAGAGCGAGACAAATGGCATTACTACCATATGTCGGTGAATAATAAAACAACTAAAGTGATTCTTCTTTCTTAAGAGGAATCACTTTTTAAATCCGCCTCAAATAATTTAAGCACTATGACATCAAATCTTTATTTTTCTTATAAGAACGTTTTAAAGAAATAAAGCTCGTCATAAACCAAAGTAAAGTAACGGTAAATAGCATTCCGAGAAGCTCAAACCAGCCACCCCATGTCGATGGAAATTCCACAAACACTACGTAAAGCAATGTAAAAATAATTACAAAGCTCGTCGTTTTAGTTATTAACAACTTTAATTCCCTTTTGTAAGCTTTATCGGTAGCAACGTCTGTATATTCAATGCCAGAAAGAATATACCTTGCGCCGACATAAACGATAAAAAATAAAATAGAAAGTAACAGCGTCGTAGTCGAGCCAATATTGTAAAATTGATTTAAAATCGTCATGCCTATGAGAAATAGAAAGAGTAAAAATCCACCTTCAGCGAGAAAATGCAGCATCTTTTTTTCTTTATATTCATCATCAGGCAATAAAAATGAAATCCAAGTTTTCATTCATCTTCAACCTCCCAAAATAATTCGTCTAATGTTTTATCTAAAGCTTTTGCAATAGAAATACATAGTAGTAATGTGGGGTTATATTCACCTTTTTCAATGAGTCCAATCGTTTGTCGTGTCACGCCAACTTTTCGCGCTAGTTGTTCTTGCGTCATAGACCTTTTAATCCGTGTTATTTTCACATTATTTTTCATACTGTCACTCCAAAAAAGCAATATATATATTACATATGCAATTTATATATTACATTCATTCGCTTAAAAAGTCAATGATCGTCTAATCATTAATAGTCAGTAAAGATTTCCTAATGGCGATGATTATTTTAATTCCCTTTCTTTTCGGCTTGTTTTTTTTGGTATTATACGAAATAAATTATATAATAATATAAAATCAATTTTAGTAATTAACTGAGGTGTAGAGATGAATCAATCAAGAGCAGTAACTGAAGGAGCCATATTTGCTGGAATATATATCGTATTATTATTTATAACGGTTTTCGTTCCGTTACTAAGTATTATTTCAATTATTTTACTACCAATTCCATTCGTTATTTATACGTATAGATACGGCGTGAAGTACGCATCTATCATGTTTATCGCAACCTTATTGATTACGATGATTGTAGCAACGGTTTTTTCATTACCGACGACGATCCTCATGGGCTTAGGCGGCATGTCTTTAGGCTGGGCATTGAATGAAGGAAAAGGAACATATGAAACGTGGGCTCGAGGGGCGATCGGTTTTTCCTTAGGGCTTGGATTCGTATATGTAATTACACAATTCGTCTTTGAAATAAACTGGACGGAAGAAATAAGGGAGATGATTGACAATTCTTTAGAGACGTCAATTAATCTTTTCACACAATTTGGATATGAGCTTGATGAAGCGTCCATTAATTTGTTAACGGAACAAATGCAAAGCTATTTATATTTAATTCCAACAGGCATCGTGATCTTCGGAGTCTTATTAGCCTTTTTAACGTTATGGATTAGCTACAAAATTATTAATCGTTTAGAAAATAAAAGTTACCGCTTTCCGAAATTCCGTGATTTCAAATTACCGAATTCTCTTATTTGGTACTATTTAGCAGGAATTATTTTAGTATGGATATTTACAGACCCAAGTGAGACAATGTATTTAGTCGCAATTAATTTGTATACGTTAACTGGGTTATTACTTGTGTTACAAGGGATTTCCTTTATGTTCTTTTTTACGCATTACAAGAAATGGTCAAAGGCAATTCCGATTATTTTGCTTGTACTATTATTTATATATCCCGTTTTACTCCTTTATCCAATGCGAATCTTAGGTATAATTGATTTAGGTTTTCAATTAAGAGAGCGATTAAATAAATCGTGACGGGTATAATCTATCACTTAGGGGATGGCTGTTATGAAAGAGATTAGAGGGTTAGTTGAAAATAAAAATATATGGTACCTCTATGCTTTAGTAGGGGTGCTTTCGATTGTCATGATGTATTTTCAATTAATCATTGGAATCATCCAATTGATTCTAATCACTATTCTTGCTTATTTAACGTTTAAAGCTGAAAAAAAGCTACGAAAACGTACAGAAAAATATGTCTCTACGCTATCTCATCGCATTAAAAAAGTAGGCGATGAAGCGTTATTAGAAATGCCGTTTGGAATTCTTTTATACGATGAGGATTTATTAATTGAATGGGCGAACCCTTATATTAATCAATTAATAAATGAAGAAGAATCTTTAATCGGCAAGGAACTGTATATATTAGCGGATACACTTACAGATGCTATTAAAGAAGAAAAGAGCGAACATTGGCTAACGATCAATGGTTCAACTTATGAAGCGTTCATTCGTCCAGAAGAGCGTTTAATTTATTTTTTCGATCGTACGAAGCTTGTAGAATTATCGAAGCGTTATGAAAATGAAAAGACGGTGCTCGCTGTAATTTTTCTAGATAATTACGAAGAATTAACGCAGGCGATGGATGACACGTCAAAAAGTCAGCTCAACTCAGAAGTGACATCGATGCTTAACAATTGGTCAGCTGAAAACGGGATTTATTTAAAACGTATTTCCCAAGAGCGATTTCTCGCCGTATTTAATGAAGAAATTTTACAGCAGCTTGAGAAAAATAAATTCGGTATTCTCGATGATGTAAGGGAGCTCATTTCAAATCAAAACGTGCCTTTGACGTTAAGTATTGGGATTGGCCGCGGAGAATTAGAGTTTCGCGAGCTTGGTGAAATGGCCCAATCGAGCTTAGATTTAGCTTTAGGTCGTGGCGGAGACCAAGTCGTCGTTAAAGATGAATCTGGTCGGGTGAAATTTTTCGGTGGAAAGACGAACCCGATGGAAAAAAGAACTCGAGTACGAGCGCGAGTTATTTCCCATGCATTAAGAGAACTCGTTCGGGCGAGTGACAAAGTTTTAATTATGGGTCATAAAATGCCGGATATGGATTCAATCGGTTCATGTATCGGAATTTTAAAGCTAACCCAACAAAACGGGAATAATGGTTTTATCGTTTATGATCCAGATGGTGTCAATACGGGTGTTAAAAAGTTAATGGAAGAAGTCGAAGCGGATGAATCATTAGCGCGTTGGTTTATTACACCAGATCAAGCCGATGATATCGTCACTGAAGATACGTTAATCGTCATTGTTGATACGCATAAGCCTTCGTTAGTCATGGAAGAGCGAATTTTAAATAAAACGGATCATGTCGTCGTTATTGACCACCATCGACGGAGTGAAGACTTCGTTGAGGATCCAATTTTAGTGTATATGGAACCGTACGCCTCATCGACCGCCGAATTAGTAACAGAGCTACTTGAATATCAAGATGGTCCGATTAATTTAACTGTTTTAGAGGCGACCGCGTTATTAGCAGGAATAACGGTTGATACGAAATCATTTACTTTACGCACGGGCTCAAGAACATTTGATGCGGCGAGCTTGTTAAGAAGTAAAGGTGCAGACACGGTTCTCGTCCAAAACTTATTAAAAGAAGATCTAGATCAATACATTAAGCGAAGCGATTTAGTGAAAAGTGCTAAGATCTATAAAGAGGGACTTGCGATTGCTATTGGGAATGAGGACACAACTTATAACGGCATTTTAATTGCGCAAGCGGCGGATACACTGCTTTCGATGAATAATGTGAAAGCATCGTTTGTTATCGCACTTAGAAAAGATGGTCGAGTCGGCATTAGCGCCCGTTCCCTCGGTGAAATTAACGTTCAAGTCATTATGGAACAATTAAACGGGGGCGGACATTTAACGAATGCGGCCGCCCAATTAGAAGATACGACAATCGATCAAGTCGTTGAACAATTACGTGATATTGTTAAAGAATATTTTGAAGGAGGAGACGAATCATGAAAGTCATTTTAACGAAGGATGTTAAAGGTCAAGGTAAAAAAGGTGAGATTAAGAACGTCTCTGAAGGCTATGCGCGAAACTATTTATTTAAAAATAATTTAGCGGTTGAAGCGACGAAAGGGAATTTAAAACAGCTTGAAGGGCAAAAGAATAAACAAAAACAAATCGCTCAAGAAGTGTTAGAAGAAGCTAGACAATTAAAAACAAAAATTGAAAACATAGATTTAGAGCTTAAAGCGAAATCTGGTGAAGGCGGAAGATTGTTCGGTTCTATTACGAACAAGCAAATCGCCGATGAACTGAATAAAAAACATAACATTAAAATGGATAAACGAAAGATAGAATTAAATGAACCGATTCGTTCGTTAGGAACTACAAATGTGCCAGTAAAGCTCCATCAAGAAGTAACGGCTACATTGAAAGTTCACGTGAAAGAAGAAGCGTAATCGTTTCAAATTAGAGGGGGAAACGGTGTGTCAGAACTATTCACACAAGATCGAACACCACCACATAATATTGAAGCTGAACAAGCAGTATTAGGTGCTATTTTTCTTGAACCGAGTGTGGTCGTTCCAGCAAGTGAAATATTAAATCCTGAAGACTTTTACCGTGTCAGTCACCAGCGCATTTTTGAAACGATGATTCGTTTAACAGATAAAGGGGAACCGATCGATTTAGTGACGGTGACAAACGCTTTATCCGAGCAAAATATTCTCGATGAAGTAGGAGGCGTATCTTATTTAACCGATATCGCCCAATCCGTGCCAACTGCTGCAAACATCGAATATTACTCGAGAATCGTTGAGGAAAAATCGACGTTACGACGAATCATTCAAGCGGCGACTAACATTGTTACCCGAACGTTTGAAGAAAGTGATGACGTTTCCGAAGTATTAGACCATGCGGAAAAAACAATTTTAGAAGTCTCACAAAATAAAACGTCGGGGAAATTTAAAAATATAAAAGACGTACTTATTGACGTATATGATAATATTGAACATTTACATTATCATAATGCTGATGTGACAGGAGTCCCAACAGGATTTAGAGATTTGGACCGTATCACATCCGGCTTTCAAAAAAATGATCTAATTATCGTCGCAGCCCGTCCATCCGTCGGTAAGACCGCTTTTGCCTTAAATATTGCTCAAAACGTCGCGATTCATGCCGAGGAAAACGTCGCTATTTTCAGTTTAGAGATGGGTGCTGAGCAGCTCGTTATGCGTATGCTCTGTGCGGAAGGAAATATCGATTCGCAAAGACTACGTACAGGTAAGCTTGTCGAGGAAGATTGGGGCAAATTGACGATGGCGATGGGAAGTCTATCCGATGCAGGAATTTATATTGATGACTCCCCAGGGATTAAAGTGAGTGAAATCCGTTCGAAATGCCGCCGTTTAAAACAAGAAAACGGTTTAGGACTCGTTGTGATCGATTACTTGCAATTAATTCAAGGAAGCGGAAGTAGCCGTGAAAACCGTCAGCAAGAAGTTTCAGAAATTTCTCGGGCTTTAAAAGCATTAGCGAGAGAATTAGAAGTTCCAGTCATTGCCCTATCCCAGCTATCCCGGGGTGTTGAGCAACGACAAGATAAACGCCCGATGATGTCTGACATTCGGGAATCAGGAAGTATTGAGCAAGATGCTGATATCGTCGGCTTCTTATACCGAGATGATTATTACGATCAAGAATCCGAAAAAGAAAATATCATTGAGATCATCATTGCCAAGCAGCGGAATGGCCCAGTCGGAACCGTCGAATTAGCCTTCGTTAAAGAATATAACAAATTCGTTGATTTAGATAGAAGATATGACAATGCAGATATCCCATCTGCTTAAAAAATAACCCGCGATACGAATGTCGCTAGGGTTATTTTTTTGGTTAAGTTTTTAGTTAATCGTTAAAGCTAAGGGAAAAAGATTATTTAGGGTGTTATTTTTATAAGTACTAAAACACGTACTAATTTTGCAAACTTCACAATAATGTTCGCTTTTTACCTTGTATAAACTTATTTTCACTGATAAAATATGATTGTTGTTAAGTATTTCTTAATATTTAGGAGGGCTCATATGACAACAACGGTAGTAGTTGGTACCCAGTGGGGAGACGAAGGAAAAGGTAAAATTACAGATTTCCTCGCAGAAGATGCTCACATTGTTGCGCGATATCAAGGTGGCGATAACGCAGGCCATACGATTCAGTTTAACGGCGCGACATACAAACTTCATTTAATTCCATCTGGTATTTTTAATGCAGATAAATGGTCCATTCTCGGTAATGGGATGGTTATTAATCCTGAAAAGCTATTAAACGAAATGGACTACGTCAAATCGAATGGCGCATCTTTAGACAAGCTTAGAATTAGTAATCGAGCCCACGTCATAATGCCATATCATATTGAATTAGATTGCCTACAAGAAGAATCGAGATCCTCTGATAAACGGATTGGAACGACGAAAAAAGGAATCGGCCCAGCTTATTCAGATAAAGTTAATCGGATTGGCATTCGAATGGCAGATTTATTAGACGAACAAATTTTAAAAGAAAAAATAAATGACCAAGTAAAAGAAAAAAACATTTTATTAGAAAAAGTTTATGGCGTTGACCCAATTGACGAAAAAGAAGTCCTCGAACGTTATTTAAAGTACGGCGAATTGTTAGCACCATATATTACAGATACCGCTTTATTATTAGAAAAAGCAATCGCGCAAAATGAGAACATTCTTTTTGAAGGGGCTCAAGGAGTGATGCTTGATCTAGATCATGGGACATATCCGTACGTCACATCATCAAGCACATCAGCTGCAGGAGTTGCTGTCGGAAGCGGAATCGGTCCCCAATTAGTTGACCGAGTGATTGGTGTATCAAAAGCGTATACGACCCGTGTCGGTGACGGCCCTTTCCCGACAGAAATTATCGGCCCAGTTGGAGATACAATTCGTGAAGTCGGTAAAGAATACGGAACGACAACAGGAAGACCTCGCCGAGTTGGCTGGTTTGATGCCGTCGTCGTTAATCACGCAAGAAGAACGAGCGGGATGACCCAAATATCCCTTAACTGTTTAGACGTCTTATCTGGCATCGAAAAATTAAACATTTGCACACACTACGAATATAACGGCGAAAAAATTGAATACTACCCAGCAAACTTAAACGAATTAAAACAATGCACGCCCGTATATAAGCAGCTAGACGGCTGGGATGAAGATATTACAACCGTCGAACACTTTGACGAACTACCAGCAAACGCAAAAATATATATTAAAACAATCGAAGAGCTTATCGGAATCGAAGTCGCTATTTTTTCAGTCGGCCCAGATCGGAAGCAGACGATTGTAAGATAATAGTGAGTGAAAAAACACTGGGAATCATCATTGTCCCAGTGTTTTTATAATTGATAATAGGAGGGAATTCTATGGTTCCAGGTAGAGGGGGAGAATTTCCTGCAT
>CALKAL010000090.1 GCA_937983065.1 uncultured Bacillaceae bacterium
GGACAAATCTTCGGAGCAACCACGAAGATTTGGGCTTTATATACTTTTATAAGACAAATCTCCATCACAGCCTAAAAGATTTGGGCTTTATACACTTTTAATGCCCAAATCTTCCCCGAAGCCACTGAGATTTGTCCTTAATCTTTCAATAAATTACCCCAACACTTCTAATCGACCTTGTGCTCAAACTTCCCAATCGCAAACGCAGCCAACAACCCAAAAATTACCGCAATCATACTTAATATATTCTGATCAGTAGTCGCCTCAAATCCAGGAAAGACAACGACAATTGAACCGATGACCAGGCCTAAAACAAGGGCGTACGTTTGATAATAAAAACGGTTAAATAAAAACTTTAAAATATGACTCATAAGTAAAAGCCCCACGACAATTCCAAGTCCAATCGGTATTAAGGCTGAGAAAACTAGATGATGTATAGCATGAACGAGCGTTGGATGGATGCCGATCAGTAACAAAATAAAGGATCCACTTACGCCTGGTAAGATCATCGCTGAACTAGCTAAGCATCCTGACAAGAATAAAATAATATACGTCCCCATATTAAACGTCGTAATAACATCAGCAATCGCATCTTCTCGATAAAATGCCATGGACGCAACGAGTAAAGCGGCAGCTATTAAAAGAATATAGTGCGTTCCTTTAAAATTCGCTTTGTAATCTGATTTTTTTAATAAAACAGGAATCGTGCCAGCAATAAGCCCAACAAAGAAAAACATAATTTGATGGGGATAATATGTAAAGAACCATTCAATCACACCACTTAGTAAATAAGCCGCACCTAATATCCCGACAACAAGCGGTGCTAGAAACGCCAAATGTCTCTTCCATTCACGTGTTAAAATTCCACTAATCGCCTCAATAAATCGTTCATAAATGCCTAAAACCATCGCGATTGTACTACCACTTATCCCTGGAATAATTTCGATGGATCCCATAATGGCTCCACGATATAAGTTTTTCCATTCAATCATTCGACTGCCTCTTTTCTATCATAAATAGCTATGTTTATATTCATCTTATTAAAGATTACTCCTACATTATACTAAAAGTAAGAGATAATACGAATGATTTTTTCCAACACAATTATTCATAATGAAGCAAAATTTGTGGGATATCCCACTTCGGATGTCGAACAATTTCTGGCTTCGTATGGTAAACTTTCGAAAGTAAATCTTCTTGTAAAATTTCTTCGCTCGACCCGATTTTTACAATTTCACCTTCGTCCATCAAAATTAATCGATCACAAAATTGCGCGGCTAAATTTAAATCATGCAACACCATTAAGATCGTTAAATCATCTTTTCTTTGCCAGTCCTTCACAATACTTAGTATGTTTAACTGGTAACCAATATCTAGAAAAGTAGTCGGCTCATCTAAAATGAGCAAACTTGGCTCCTGCACCATCGCCTTTGCAATCGCCACTCGCTGTCTTTCACCACCACTTAATGTATCGAGCATTTGGTCCTTTAAATCGGTCAGGCCAACAGTTTCAAGCACTTCTTCAACTTTGTCATAATCTTTTTTACCTTCCCGTTGAAAAAAACTTAAATGAGGATAACGTCCCATTAATACCGCATCAAATACCGAAATTGGATACGGATTTAAGCCATCTTGGGTTAGAACAGCCATTTGTTGCGCCAATTTTTTAACTCCCCAACTAGAAATAGGGCGATTAGATAAACTAATCTCCCCACCTGTTGGTTTTTCTAATCCAGAAATTAGGCTAACAATCGTCGACTTCCCCGCTCCATTAGGTCCAATAATTCCGACACATTCCCCTTGTTTAATTTGAAAAGAAACGTGATTGACTATTTTCTTCCCGTCGATTTCTTTAGAGACCTTTTCAACTGTCAGCATTTAAATCCTCCTAAAAGTACTCGCGTTTTGCTCGGCGTAACAAATAACCGAAAAATGGTGCTCCAAGAAATGCAGTAATGATCCCTAATGGAAGCTCTCGTGGTGCTAAAATCGTTCGTGCCACAGCATCGGCCCCGACTAAAAAAATAGCTCCACCAATAATCGATAATGGTAAAATCATCCGATAATTTGAGCCGAATAACAGCCTAATAATATGCGGTACGACTAATCCGACGAACCCGATGGCACCAGAAACAGATACAGCCGCCCCTGTAATGACTGAAGCGAGGATGAGTAAAAGAAACCTCGTCCGCTGTACTGAAACCCCACTATGATGCGCCACCTCTTCGCCAAGCCCAAGCATATTTATATCTTTTATAAAAAATAATGACAAAATGGCTCCGACAATGACGATTGGGAAAACAACCGCAGTGTAACTCCAATCCGTTAAAGATAGGCTTCCCATCATCCAAAAAATAATCGTCTGTAACTGTTCATTTGATAAAGCCAAAATTAACGATAAACAAGCACCGATAAATGCTTGCACAACGACACCTGCTAAAATAATCGTCTCCAGCCTCACTTTGTTTTGAACCCGAGCGAGTAAGTAGACGATCATTAGCGTCGTAAAACCAAAGATAAAGGCCACGGCAGGAAGAGTAAATCGTCCTACACCGAAAAGCTGCCAACCAAATACAATGACTAAAGCCGCTCCGAAAGAAGCACCAGACGAAACCCCTAAAATATATGGATCAGCTAACGGATTTCGCAAAACCCCTTGATAAATTGCACCAGCTAAGGCAAGGGCAGCTCCGACGATTGCTCCTAAAACAACTCGTGGAAAACGAATATCCCAAATAATCGTTTCCGCTGAGTCACTCCAATCGGCTGTTACCCAATCACCGACGTACGGTATTTTAGAAAAAACTATTTTCCAAACCGTTTTCCAATCAACGGATGCCGCACCTAAAGATACCGAAACACTCATCACGATTAATAAAATGATGAGAAAAATAGGTATCCACAACCATAACATTCGATCTCTTTGAAATAGTTTTTTACTCACTAGATGCGGCTCCTTTAATTAAAACTAATTGTATCGTTCGTTTTGGCAAATCATAACTTTTCATTAAAAAAGATCAGGATATAACGCTTTTGCTAATTCCATCAAACCGTCTACTAATCTTGGACCAGCTCGTGATAAAATATCGGAATCAATATCTATTACATGTTCATTTTCAACAGCGGTAATTTGCGACCAGCTTTCTCGAGATAATACCGTATTTACTGGGTCTTCCACGTAGTCACCATACGTTGTAATAATGACATCTGGATCACGTTCAATAACAATCTCTTCACTAATTTGTGGCCAGCCTTCCATCTCTTCAATAATGTTTTTCCCACCTGCTAAAGTTAATAGCTCGTGCAGGAAGGACCCTTGAGCGGCTGAAAATAACTCTGGATCAATTTCTAACCAAGCTGTTTTCTTCTCTTCTTCAGATAAAGAACTGACGGTTTCCGTAACGTGATCAACTGTTTCTTTCATATCATTAATAACTTCACTCGCCGTTTCAACTTCCCCCGTTGCTTTTCCGACTAATTCGATATCTTCATACACTTCTTCCAAGCTTTGTGCTCCTAATACGACAACTGTTAACCCAGCATTTCTTAATGCATCAACGTCTTGAGCATTCAGCAAGTCTGAAACGACAAGATCAGGCTCTAGTTCAACAATTTTTTCGATATTTAAGTTCATATCACCAATTTTTTCGATATCAAAAACTTCCTCAGGGTAATTGTCCCATTCTGTAACTCCGACAACACGATCCCCAGCTCCAACAGCAAAAACAATTTCTGTCGAGCTAGCTACGGTTGAAATAATACGCTCAGGCTTCTCTTCAATCGTCACTTCTGTATCTGTTTTATCTACAATAGTAACTGCTTCAAACTCACCTTCAGAGGATTCTTCACTTTCCTCTTCACCCGAATCATCGTTTTCTTGTTGTTCAGTCACATCTTCCCCGACTTCATCAACACCGTTTTCTTCCTCATCACTTCCACAAGCTGCTAACCCGACAACTAATGCAAGTATTAGCGTTAAAAAAAGCTTCATAAATCTTGAGTTGTTCATCATGCTTCTCTCTTCCTTTCTTTTTTTAAAAAATAAAAAAGCCTTCGTTTCCATCAGGTTTAACGGAAACGAAGGCACTAAAAGTCCTACTATAATCATCAAAAATTGACTAATTATAGCTTTCCCTTTAAACCCGAAGGAAAACGAGCTAAACCAATTAGGCAGGTCTCCTGACTTAGGATCAATGCTTCTTATCCCTTCCCATCAAAAGACAGTGGTTGATAAGTCGCTCCCCATTCACAGTGGCGGGACCGCGTCGGACTTGCACCGAACTTCCCTTTTAAATAAACAGAATTGCTGTTTATACCTAATGGCTTTAATGATTCAATTCTAATCATAATCTTAAATCTAATTAAAGAGATAGTCAATGAGAAAAAGAATAGATTAATATTTTTTAAACAATAAAGCATTTTTTGTAATCTATTAATTTCAAACGATTAATGATAAAATTTAAGTAACGAATTTTAAAAGGTGATTGAGATGAACATCGGAGCCATGATTCAATATTACCGTACAAAAAAAGGATTAACACAGAAGGAATTAGCAAATGGAATTTGTTCAGTTTCTTATTTAAGTAAAATTGAAAACGGTTCCATCGTTCCTAAAGACGATATTATCGAGATGCTATTTAACCGGTTGGACGTCAATTTTACCGAGATTACATCTTATGATACTGAGACAATTATTAATGCCATTTTACAACTTTATAAACGGATATCTGAAAGTCATTTAGCCGCTGCTAAAGAAACATTAACAATACTCGACCGAATCATTACACCGTTTCATAGTAAAGAATGCCAAAACTTATTTTCACTCATTCGCCTCTATTATTTTATTGAAATAAAGGATATTGAGGAAGTTGAAAAATTAGCCCCTTATGTTCTTGAATTAGAAGGCGAATTTAAAGGTGAAGGTGAGCATGAATATTATTTTAATAAAATCGTTGGCCTATATTATTCATTTAAAGCATATCCGAGTACAGCCATTCAATATTTAAATAGGGCGAAATCTATTTTGCAAGATTTGTCTTTAAAAGATCCAGAAATATATTATTTACTCGCTTTATCATCAACCCGAATGCAAAAACCAGCGCATTCTATTTATTATTGTCAAATAGCGCTCTATCATTATAAAGAGAATTTACTGTATACGAGAGTGACCGATTGCTATAACTTATTAGGACTCAATTATATGCAGCTTGAAGCTTATGATATTTCCGAAAGCTATTTTCTACAAATATTAAACTCAAAGCCAATGGGGGACAACCCGGATATTCAGTTACGGACTTATCACAATTTATCCGTCGTTTTTTATGAAAAAGAAAACCTCGATAAGGCACTTGAGTATATTGAAAAAGCACTGCAACTTGAAGTAACTAACTATGAGCAAGTGAATACTTATTTTCTAAAAGCAAGTATTCATCATTTAAGGGAAGAGAAAGAGCTCGCTTTAGAAAATATAAATATCGGTTATCAGCTTTTATCAAAGGCACCATCAATTAAATTTCAACATAAATTTTATATTTTAGAACATCAATTAAACAACACACTTAACACTCCCGAGTTTATACGAAAAGCGGAAAAAGTTCTCATCCCTTTTTTCAGTTCTGGGGGTGAAAAAAGAACGTTAAAGCTTTTACACAAAATATTAGCTGACATTTACTTTGAACAAGGGAATTTCAAAAAGGCAGCCTATCACTATAAACATATTGCGGATACGAATAAAAAATTGAGGTGATTTATATGGAAAATGTATTAATTCATTATGCTAACAAAGTTGCAACGATCACATTGAACCGTCCTGATCAGTTAAATGCGATGAATGAACAACTTTTAAAAGAGCTAAACGATGCTTTAGAGGAAGTTAAACGTAGTGATGCCCAAATCGTCGTTTTAACTGGAGCAGGTCGTGCTTTTTCAGCAGGTGGCGACATGAAAATGATGTTAAACTCAGATAGCCCAGAATCATTTAAAAATGTGATGGAAGCCATTAAGCAAATCGCACTGAACTTCTATTCACTTCCAAAAATAACGATTGCTAAAATAAATGGAGCGAGTGCCGGATTAGGATTAAGCCTTGCTTTAGCTGCTGATTTTATTATTGCAAAAAGTGATGCGAAAGTAGCGATGAATTTTATCGGAATTGGACTCATTCCAGATGGGGCAGGGCATTTTTTAATGGAGCAACGCCTTGGCACGCATAAAGCGAAGCAAACTATTTGGGAAGGAAAAGTAATGACAGCCGCTGAAGCGATGGATAAAGGAATCATTGATTTAGCCGTTGAAGAAAATTTAGACGATGTCGTTGAACAGCGCGTGAACGACTTATTAGCCTCCCCTATTTTAGCGATGATTGAATCGAAAAATATTTTACACAGTCAGCATGTTGACAAGCTAGCCGCAATTTTAGACGCCGAAACGAAAGGTCAATTAGCTATGCGGCAAACGAAGGACCACCAAGAAGGAGTCCAAGCCTTTTTAGAAAAAAGAAAACCTGATTTTAAAGGGGAATAATTTTTAACGAATAAGCTTATCGTTTTGAGTTTTAACATTTCGCATGAATTTATATGTTTGATGTTTTGAAGTGATTGGTTTTCTAAATTTACGACTCTTATAATTAAAGGCAATTGACTTAGTACCACCCGCAGAAATTTGGGAAATACTATATCAATTGCCTTTTTATTAATCAAAATCGTGATGCCTTATCGCTTCACTCATTTTCATATATTCGCTAAACACATATGCCAATTCATCAATCCGTCTATTAATATCTTCATCCATTAATTCATTACGCTCGTTAAACTGACTTGATTGCGTATAAACAAAATTCGGTGTCACTAAACATCGGAAATAATCCAAAATCGGTTTTAATTGATTTTCAATGACTAAATGATGTTGGTGTGTTCCACCGTTAGCGACCATCGCAACAGGCTTATATTTTAATCCCCTCGGTGAGATTAAATCAAATAAGTTTTTAAGTACACCTGGAATCGATCCTTGAAAAATAGTTGAGGCGATAATGTAGCCATCCGCATTTTCCATTTTATCGATTAATAGTTGGGTATCTTCATTATAATCGTGAATTTCTCTTCCATCGGCAAAATCCATCGTGTAATCCTTTAAATCTAACAGTTCGATTGTATATTGATCATTATATTTATTCAACGATTGTTCAACTTCAGAAAGCAACACTTTTGTTTTCTCACCGATGATCGTTCCATTCAGTAAAAGAACTTTCAATCTGATAATCCCCTTCCAAGAAAACTTCAATTATTGTTATCGTATTATTTATTTCATCCTTTGTGAAAACATACGTACACTAACTTACATTTTAAACAGTAAAGATGATGTCCGGTCAAACGATAAGCACTTTGTTAAATATGAAGATTCTGATTTATTACACGCCATGTCATACAATTGTAAGTCCTCTGTTCCGCTCCTGTCATTTCATTGTGATGACAGGCTGTTATACTGCATAGGAAGCGAAAACAGTCTTTAATTAGGAGGGTTTACAATGAAATCAATCCTATTGAGTATGATATCACTATTTTTATTAAGCTCTAGCTTATTTTTAGTTGGGCAGGAGCGAAAAGAAGACGAGCAACGAGAAGAGAACGAGGTATTCATTGTTCTGAATTCAACAAACTATCATACTGAATTGAAAAATAAAGAGGATATTAAAGTTATAGAAAAAGATGTTGTTGAACAATCTGCAGAAAAGCCTAAATCAACTGTAAAAAAAGAATCTGATGCAGTTAAATCGAAGGGTAATGGACAAGCTAAAGAAGAAACGAAATCTAACACTACGCAAGAGGAGAATATCGTTCAAACAAATGAACAAAATGATGGACAAACTATGTACGTTACTGCGACAGCCTACACTGCTCATTGTGATGGTTGCACGGGCATAACATACACAGGCATTAACTTAAAAGACAATCCGAATCAAAAAGTGATTGCCGTTGACCCAAATGTTATTCCTTTAGGATCAAAGGTTTGGGTAGAAGGCTACGGAACGGCAATCGCCGCTGATATTGGTGGCGCCATTAAAGGAAATCGCATCGACGTTTTTATTCCGAACGAAGCCGATGCGAAACGATTCGGCATGCAACAGCTTAGAATTAAAATTGTAGAATAAAAAAACGAGCAACTTTCTTAATAGAAACGATGAGGCAATGCGTGACCCCTCACAATCTATTATGAAAGTTGCTTTTTTATTTTTTAGTCGTTTGAATTTCTGCATTTGAATCGGAAGTGACCATTCACCATAGCGAAGTCACCGCTACGCAAGCTTATTTTGCAACAGCGACTAATTCAACATCAACATTACCCCGTGTTGCCTTTGAATAAGGGCAGACTTGGTGAGCTTTCTCCATTAAATCTTCAGCATCTTCTTGACTAACACCGCTAATTTCTGAAGTTAGTCTAACACTAATTTTAAATCCACCATCCGCTTCATCATTCATAAAATTAACTTCCGCTGTCGTCGTTGATTCAATATTTTTGTCGTTATTTTTCGCGACTAAGTTTAATGCTCCGTCATAACAAGCGGAATAGCCGCAAGCAAACAATTGTTCAGGGTTTGTCCCTGTTTTATCCGTCTTTTCTGTTGGCATGACGAGATCTAAATCAATCAAACCATCATCCGATTTAACATGACCCCCACGGCCACCTTGTGCTGTTGCTTTTGAAGTGAATAATACATCCATTTTTACCACTCCTTTAAAATTTTCATAATTTTAATGTACCCTAACTATAACGTTTCCAAACAGAAGGTCAACCTAAATCACTTACTGTTTATAAACCATTTCCACGTGATCAATCCCATCAAGTAAATACGGTTCACTAATCGTTTCAAATCCACACTTTCGATAAAACTCTTCTAAATGGGCCTGGGCTTCTATTAAAATATTTGATTTTCCCCAGCTATTAATAATATCAATCGACTTTTTTACTAACTCTGTACCGAGTCCAGACCTTCTTTTGTCTTGTTTAGTAATGACCCGTCCAATAGAAGCTTCTTGAAATTTCACCCCACGAGGTATGAGCCGACTGTAGGCAATGATTTCATCAGCTTCCTTTTTAAATAAATGGGTCGCTTTTTGGTCAAAATTATCAAGCTCTGGATATGGACAATTTTGCTCAACGATAAATACATCAACCCGCAATTTCAAAATGGCGTATAATTCTTCATTCGTTAACTGATCAAACGTTTTTATAACCCAACTCATCTTATTCACCAAGCTTTCATATCAATCAGTTATTATAGATAAGTATATATTAAAGCTTACCTGTCGAAAATGATATTACAAATTTGTTTCATTCTTACCCTTTTATTGTATTAGTAAATTTAAGTATGTTAAAATTCATAGTCGAAGGAAGAAAAGCCCTAAAGGAAGTGTTTAAATGAAAAAAATAACGTTGCTTATCTCACTGGCATTAATGATGGTCTTCATTGCCGCTTGTCAAGGAGATGATGCTGGTGACATAGACGTCGATGTCGTAGCTACGGTCAATGGTGAAGATATTACTGCCGAAGACCTTTTAGAAAATGAACAATTCATCATTGATAATTATGAAATGGCTGGCTTATCCGTTGATGGTAACGAAGATGAAATTCGTGAAACTGCTTTAAACCAGCTCATTAATACGAGAATTATCGTACAAAATGCGATCAATGATAATTTAGCCCCTTCTGATGAAGAGCTCGATGAAGAGTTTGAAACATTCATCGCGGAGCTTAAAGAGTACCACGGTAGCGATAATATTGATGAAATTTTAGAGCAATTTAATACGAACGAAGCTGAGTTGAAAGAGGATCTTCGTACAGACCTTACTATTCAAAGTTATATCGATACAAATATAACTGTTGATGACGTTTCAGATGAAGAATTACAGGAAGCATACGATGAATATGCAGAATATCTTGAAAGTATCGAAGAAGATGTACCTCCATTAGATGAGGTTCGAGAATTATTAGAGCAACAAATTGCCAATGACAAAAATGTAGAAGCACAACGGGAATTAATTGAAAGACTCCGAGAAGACAGTGAAATAGAAATTATGATCTAAAAAAATGGCAGTTCTAAAAAATAGGACTGCCTTTTTTTATCGGTATTATCGACATAGTTATGGATCACTCTAAACAAATCATTTTTGTAACATAAATAACCACATAAAGGATAAAGCTTGTTTTAATTCTTCGGATAAAGATTCAATCATTTCTAATTTCACGCCTCGTTTGTAAATCCCTTCAGAACCGACTATGTTGAGCCCATACTCTTTGGCTAGTCGACTTAATTCCCAGGGCATCATCGTATTCATAATTACATCCTCACCGTACACTCGATTATAGCTATTAACTCGAGGCATCGCAGTCGGTCCTAGTATACCAATACATAAATATCCCGACGGCTTAACGACTTGAATTAATTTTTCTAACGCAACAGAAGGCACTTCCGCCCATTCGATTGACGTAATGGCAATGACACTGTCGAAAGAGGCATCTTTAAATGGTAAATGAAGCATGTCCGCTTGTAAAAATGCAAGACCATCCATTTCAACTGTTTTTCGCTCTCGAGATAAGGCAATCATTTCATCCGATAAATCGACGCCTGTGACGTGATAACCTTTTTCCCATAGTTTAAAAGATCCATATCCGTCACCACAGCCGACATCTAGCACCGAACTCCCCTTTGGAACATATTTTTCGAAAAAAGGAATAACTTTTTTTCGACTCCCTTCATCCCAATAATTTTGACTACTTTTTCCCCAAACTGTTGCTTGCTCATCCCATTGTTTTTTTGCCTTTTCATGCCAAAGTGACATCGTTTACACCTCACTTTCTATCTAGCCAATCATGATTGCTAATCAGTTTATCTTTTACTTATATCTTCTTAATCCAATTCGGAAATTCCTTCATTCAAGGGGGAAAATGTCAATTCCGCGTAAATCACGAAACTTCCGCGCATTTTCATTTTCTTCCGCGCAAATTGAAAAAGTTACGCGCATTTTGTTTTCCGTTTACGCCGACACATATTTCCCACAAAAAAATCACTAGCATAACACTAGTGATTCTCCCAATGTCTTACTTAACTCTTACTCCGCGATTTCTTCCCAGCTAATTTCCACTCGCCCTTTTAAATCATCACCTAAATATGTAAATTCAATCGTTCCACTTTCATCCGCTGTAAAACGATATGTCCAATCCGATACAGGATTTAAATCACCAAGATCATAAATATTCCGGCTTACTCGAGTTCCGTGTCTGTTCTGTTCTTCAATATCCCAATCAACTTCAATTAGATAAACTTTACCAGCTTCAACTGAAATGTCGACTGTTTCTTGCCCATTAAATCGTTCAAATTCGGCTACATAATAGTTTTCTCCAAGCTCACTTTCAAAACCGACTTTAATCGCTGGATTCACAATCAGAACAAAAGAAAGAATTAATAAAGATGGTAAACCAAATAAGGCGATTCTTTTCCATGATTGATGAGCAACTCGGTCTACTCCATAAAATAATAGAAAAGGAAATACAGTAAATATACTACCGTAAGCAACAAAGTAAAAGTAACCCATAACCGATTCAAAAAAGATTGGGATAAATGTGATGACCCATACTAAAACGCCAACAACGGTATAAGCTAAAGCATAATTTTTCTTACTGGCGATATCGAACTTAACTAGCAAAGAATCAAGTATAAAAGAAGCTATAATGAGATAGATGCCAAAGATCCCCCAAGCTATGGAACTTGCGAGTAATTCGTATGTATCGGAAACACTTAAACCATTAAAAAGAAAAAAACAGACTAGTAAAATAAATAGAGAGAATAAAGAAGCTGCATACTTACTCGATAGTTTTTTTAAAAATGTCAAAATGAATCACCTCGTATTTTCTAGTTATATCGTAACATAATATACAAGATTAATTTGCAGTTTATTAGCAATTATTTTTTTCCTTTTGTCACATAAAAAACATATTATTATTAGTTCATATCACTTACTTTATCCGTAGTTTCGTACTATAATTCTCTTATACGAAAAATGAATAAGGTGAGGCTATGAGTAAACGTTTAGAAAATAGCATGATCTTCATTTGGATCGTCGCTTTAGTAGCAACATTAGGTTCGCTATACTTTTCTGAAATTAGAAATTATGAACCGTGTTTGCTCTGTTGGGTTCAACGCATTTTCATGTACCCTATCGTTTTAATTATGTTAATTGGTATTATTATTAAAGATAAAAAGGCGATTATTTATTCAGCCGTTTTTTCAGGTATAGGGTTTCTCATTTCTTCGTATCATTACATGATTCAAAAAGTATCTTTTTTCCAGGAATCCGCACCGAGCTGTGGAAGAATTCCGTGTACTGGAGAATTTATTAACGTTTTAGGTTTTATTACGATCCCATTTTTAGCAGGAACAGCATTTCTAATCATTTTTATTACGTCCATTTTAGTATGGAAACGGTTCAAGGAGGATAATTAATGAAAAAGGTTATTATATTTGGTTCAGCTATCGTTATATTATTTATAGCTATTGCTTTACTGACTAATGCTTCTCAAACTCAAAAGATAGAGGGCAACCCTTATGGAAAAGATGATCTTGATACTGCAACAATCGATATTTTAGATGATCCGAATTATCAAAACCTCATATTGCCTGAGGAATTAGAAGAACAATTAGAAAACGGTGAAGAGGTAACCGTCTATTTCTTTAGCCCACAATGTGAATTTTGCCTTGAAGCAACACCACGTCTTGTGGAAGTCGCAGATGAAGTTAATGTAGATATAAAACAGTATAATTTACTTGAATTTGAACAAGGTTGGAACGATTATAATATTCGTAGCACACCGACGCTCATTCATTTTGAAAATGGTGAAGAGGTTGACCGTCTTTTAGGAGCAGCACCAAATGAAGAATTCGAAGCTTTTTTAAGCGCGAATGCGAATTAACTCGGATCAATTTTTGTAAAA
>CALKAL010000091.1 GCA_937983065.1 uncultured Bacillaceae bacterium
GCGCTGATGGTAGTTGGGGCTTGTCCCCTGCGAGAGTAGGACGTTGCTGGGCAAACTTAAAGGGCTGTTTCAATATTATATTTGAAACAGCCCTTTCCTAATTTTTAGGGTTGTACAATAAATAGCGTTGGTGACGGAAATTTCACTAACGCTATTTTAATTAAAATTTTTTAAAAAATAGAAAACAAGTGAATTTCCCTGTAGAATAGAAGTCGACTAAAACCATTATCCTAGGAGGGAAATCACTTGTTATGTTAAATGATATTAGAATTTTACTCGATATTCAAGATGAAAACATTATTATTGATAAAAATAGCACTCGCACTCACTATAGTGAACGTAAAGGAAAGAACTCCGCCCTGCAGCTCACACTCACAATAGCAAACGTAAAGGAAAGAAATCTAAATTCATTATGCCTAGCAGCCGAGCCGAAAAAATTGAATACACCAACCACTATTCTACACTTCAAAATGACAATCCGTCATACCCTTAAAACTTTTCCAAAAAAACTGATAAAACTTTGAATAACTACCTATCCATAAACTGCATAACCCGTTCACAAATTCATTACAATTTAAATTCAATCTGATATAATGAAAAGCATTAATAAAGAGTGGTAGTCGACATATACTTAATAGCATCTAAAAATGAATGTTATTAGCACGATCGGAGGGTTAATATGGAGAGATTTTATGAGTTACTTGGAGAAGATTTCGATGTGATGATGTTGAGAATATTATTAGCGACCCTTTTATGTGGCATGATTGGTTTTGAAAGGGAGTTAAAAAAGCATTCTGCAGGATTTAGGACACATATATTAGTCGGTGTCGGTGCTTGTTTAATGATGCTTTTATCAATTTACGGTTTTGAATCATATATTACGCAGTATGAAACGATTCGCTTTGATCCAGCCCGGATTCCATCTTATGTTATAAGCGGAATCGGATTTTTAGGAGCAGGGACAATCATCGTTCATGGAATGACAATTAGGGGATTAACGACGGCTGCTTCGATATGGACTGTAGCAGGCATTGGTTTAGTTGTAGGAGCAGGAATGTATCCATTAGCTATTTTGGCAACTTTAGTCGTCTTAATAAGCTTAATCGTCCTTAATTCCTGGGAAAAAGTATTTACGAAGAAAAAAGAAGATGCTCTTATTCAGTTTGAGATTAAGAAAGAAGGAAAGCTACAAGATATTTTGAATCTTTTCGAGAATTATTCGGTTTCAATTAATCGTTTAGAAATTGAAAAAAATAAAGAAGGGGAAAGAAGAGCATACGTTGAAATAGAAAGTGATAAACAAACTGTAACGCATCAAATTTTAGATGAGCTCAATGAATTAGAGCACGTTAGTTTTAAATATATAAAATAAATTGGAACTAAAAAAGGACAGAAAAGGCCCTTAATAAATGAATTTAACTACATTTAAAGACCTAAAAGCGAGCATTTTTCACACAAGTTTTTTCCCATTAAAACAAATAGAAATTAATTATTACAAAAAATAATAAGTTTAAAAAATCAAGTTTACCCACTCTTTTTAGTGAAAAACTTGATTTTTTTGTTTGAAGATTTAATGTTTGCAACATAATAAAAAAAGGGTATAATATAATATAGTCAAAGATAGTCAAAGTCAAAGCCTAAGACTGAAGAAACTAAAGAAACAGCTAATTTATAGAGGTGCAGCTCCTTGACAATCTTTGCATTAATCATCTCGTATTTCTAACACGTATCATTAAGATGTCTGTTTGAATCATTCAGCGGGAGGGTAAAAAAATGAGAAACATATCTGATGTCATTGAAGCATATTTAAAGCAAATTATACAATCAACAAACAGTGACGTCATAGAAATAAAAAGAAGTGAAATTGCTGACCGTTTTGAATGTGTACCGTCACAAATTAACTATGTCATCAATACGCGTTTTACCGTTGAAAAAGGATACATCGTCGAAAGTAAACGCGGTGGCGGTGGTTATATACGTATTATACGTTTAAGGCCAAAATCTAAACATCAGCTAATCGATGAAATGCTTTCGTTGTCTGAAAATAAATTGACACAACAAGCGGGGTTGGATTTAATTGAAAGACTTTTTGAGGAGAAGCTATTAACAGAGAGAGAAGCTAAACTAATGTGTAAAGTGATGCATCGAGACGTTCTAACAATACCTTTACCTTTACGGGATACTGTAAGGGCAAATATTTTTCACCAACTATTAATGATGTTAAAAATTTACGATTAACTAGGAGGGATGGCGATGAAATGTCAACGATGCGAGCAAAATGAAGCGACAATGCATTATACACAAGTTGTAAACGGGGAGAAAACGGAAGTTCATTTATGTAATCAATGTGCGGATAAGGAAGGCTATATGAATTTCCATAACAACGGCCTTTCAATCCATCAATTTTTAACGAGCATGTTCCCTTTTGATCAACCGATGTCGCAAAAACAGTCAATTCAATCCCATACGACGTTACAGTGTGACCATTGTGGTTTAACATATGATGAGTTTAGAAATAAAGGGAAATTCGGGTGTAACCATTGTTATGAAGCTTTTGAACCGTATTTAAATCCTATTTTTAAACGCGTCCATAGTGGAAATGAACGCCATGTCGGTAAAATTCCAAAACGGGCTGGAGGTAATTTGCATAAGCAAAGAGAAATGGATAAGTTAAAACATGAGCTCGTCCAATTAATTGAAAAAGAAGCGTTTGAAGATGCTGCACAGGTGAGAGATCGAATTAAAGCGCTCCGTGAAGAAATAGAGAGCGAAAAAGGCGGTGACGTGTAATGTCTGTAGAACAATTCGTTAACGAAGCAGTTAGTCCTTGGATGAAGGAAGAAGGCGAGGATAGTGATATCGTTTTAAGTAGTCGCATCCGGTTTGCTCGTAATTTAGCGCAAGTTCCATTTCCGACTAGCCGAAATGAAGAGGATTTATCGCGAGTTCTTGAATACGTCGAGCAAGAATTTAATAATCAATCTTTTAAGTCGTTTAAACAATTTGAATTAATTAAAATGAATGAATTAAAACCAATCGAAAAAAGAGTGCTCGTAGAAAAACATTTAATTAGTCCTCATCTTGCGGAAAATAATAACGTTGGGGGCGTCTTAATTTCACATAACGAGCAAGCGTCGATTATGGTTAATGAAGAAGACCATTTACGCATTCAAGTGTATTATTCAGGGTTTGAATTAGATAAAGCATTAAAAAATGCACTTGATTTAGATGATTGGATTGAAGAAAGAATTCAATTCGCCTTTGATGAACGTCGAGGTTATTTAACGAGTTGCCCTACAAATGTCGGAACGGGTATGCGTGCCTCCGTGATGATGCACTTACCAGCGTTAACGATGACGAAGCAAATGAATCAAATTATTCCAGAAATAAATAAGCTCGGCTTAGTCGTAAGAGGCATATATGGTGAAGGGTCTGAAGCGCTCGGACAACTTTATCAAGTATCAAATCAATTAACATTAGGTAAGTCTGAAGAAGAAATTGTCAATGATTTAAGTAGTATCGTTCGCCAATTAATTAATAGTGAAAGAAAAGCAAGGGAATGGATTGTTAATCAATTAGGTATTCAGCTTGAAAATCGAATTTTCCGTTCGTACGGCATACTTACCCATAGCCGAATTATTGAATCAAAAGAAGCACAAAAATGTATATCTGATGTAAGACTTGGCATAGAATTAGGTTTAATTGAAGGTGTGTCCAGACAAACAATAAATGAATTAATGGTATTTACACAACCAGGTTTTTTACAGCAGTATGCTAAAAAGACGTTAACACCTCATGAAAGAGATATTTTTAGAGCAGATTTAATTAGGGAAAGATTACAATTAGAAAATAATAACTGAAGGAGGTTTTTCATATGATGTTCGGAAGATTTACAGAACGAGCACAAAAAGTATTAGCATTATCGCAAGAAGAAGCGATTCGTTTAGGTCATAGTAATATTGGAACGGAACATATATTACTCGGGTTAATTAAAGAAGGGGATGGAATTGCTGCTAAAGCTTTACAAGCATTAAATGTTACTGCCGAGCAAATTCAAAAAGAGGTAGAAGATTTAATTGGAACAGGTGGAAGTCAAACGCAAACACCCCATTATACACCGCGAGTGAAAAAAGTGATTGAATTGTCGATGGATGAAGCAAGAAAGCTTGGGCATTCATACGTCGGGACAGAGCATTTATTACTCGGTTTAATTCGTGAGGGTGAAGGGGTAGCCGCGAGAGTTTTTAACAATTTAGGAGTTAGCTTAAATAAAGCCCGTCAACAAGTGTTGCAATTACTCGGGAGCAACGAATCAACTTCAAGTCAACGAGGTGGCCAAAAATCAGCTGTTAACCAACATACACCGACTTTAGATTCTTTAGCCCGAGATTTAACAGAGATTGCCCGCCAAGGCGAGATTGATCCTGTTATAGGTAGAAGTAAAGAAATCGAGCGGGTCATTCAAGTTTTAAGTCGTCGCAGAAAAAATAACCCAGTTTTAATCGGTGAGCCAGGTGTTGGGAAGACGGCAGTTGCTGAAGGATTAGCTCAGCAAATTGTTAACAATGAAGTTCCGGAAATTTTACGGGATAAACGTGTAATGACGTTAGATATGGGTACTGTCGTTGCAGGCACAAAATATCGCGGTGAATTTGAAGACCGCTTGAAAAAAGTGATGGATGAAATTCGTCAAGCGAAAAACGTCATTTTATTTATTGATGAGCTGCACACATTAATCGGTGCTGGGGGAGCAGAAGGTGCAATTGATGCATCAAATATTTTAAAGCCAGCACTTGCAAGAGGAGAGCTTCAATGTATTGGAGCAACGACCCTCGAGGAATATCGTAAATATATCGAGAAAGATGCTGCCCTTGAAAGACGTTTCCAACCGATTCAAGTTGATGAACCGACAGCTGAAGAATCCGTTGAAATTTTACAAGGACTTCGTGATCGTTATGAGGCGCATCACCGAGTGACAATTTCTGATGAGGCGATTGAAAGTGCGGTTAAACTTTCCGATCGTTACATTACTGATCGTTTCTTACCAGATAAAGCAATCGATTTAATTGATGAAGCAGCATCTCGCGTTCGCTTACGCAGTTATACAGCACCACCGAATTTAAAAGAATTAGAACAAAAATTAGAAGAAATTAAAAAGGAAAAAGATGCCGCCGTTCAAAGTCAAGAATTTGAAAAAGCAGCTTCATTAAGGGATAAAGAGCAGAAGATAAAAGATGAGTTGAAAAAGACGAGGGATAATTGGCAGGAAAAACAAGGAAAAGAAAGCTCAGAAGTTACGATTGATGATATTGCCTATATCGTTTCGACGTGGACTGGCGTACCTGTATCAAAATTAGCAAAAGATGAGAAGGAACAGCTAATTAATTTAGAGGAAAAGCTACACGGTCGAGTCATTGGGCAAGAAGAAGCGGTTAAAGCTGTCTCCCGTGCGATTCGTCGTGCAAGAGCGGGGCTTAAAGATCCGAAACGTCCGATTGGTTCCTTCATTTTCTTAGGTCCAACAGGGGTTGGTAAAACAGAGCTTGCTCGTGCCCTTGCTACATCGATGTTCGGTGATGAAGATGCGATGATTCGAATCGATATGTCAGAATATATGGAGAAGCATTCGACATCTCGTCTCGTCGGCTCCCCTCCTGGATATGTCGGCTATGATGAAGGCGGTCAGTTAACTGAAGCGGTAAGAACGAAGCCTTATTCAGTCATTTTATTAGACGAAATTGAAAAAGCGCATCCTGATGTGTTTAACATTTTACTTCAAGTATTAGAGGATGGACGTTTAACCGACTCAAAAGGAAGAACCGTCGATTTCAGAAATACTGTTTTAATTATGACATCTAACGTTGGTGCGCATGAATTGAAAAGACAAAAATACGTTGGTTTTACGGTCAACGATAATAAGCAGGATTATAAAGAAATGAAAGACAAAGTGTTAGATGAGTTGAAAAAGGCATTTCGTCCAGAATTTCTTAACCGTATTGATGAAACAATCGTCTTCCACTCGTTAGAAGAGAAGCATATTAAAGAAATTGTTCAATTAATGGTTGAGCAATTACAGAAACGCCTAGAAGAAAGTGATATTTCCTTCACACTGACAGATAAAGCGATTGAAAAGATTACAAAAGAAGGGATGGACCTTGAATACGGTGCAAGACCGTTGAGACGCTCGATTCAGAAAAACGTTGAAGATTTATTATCTGAAGAACTATTAAAAGGAACGATTAATCAAGGTCAGCATGTGGAAATTGATTTAAATGATGAGGATGAGCTTTATATTTCTAACGTATCCGCGTTAGAAACCGTTCAGTAAACGATAGAGGCAGTCGGATTTAGTTTAATCGACTGCCTTTTATCATACATACTTTCATCTCGTTCAAAAGTTTAAATGAAAAACCTTACTGACCGCTTTAAAAATACAGTTAAATCGCTACACCTTAAGCCAATTAAAATAGAGGAATAATATCCACTTAAAAGATTGAAACAAAATTTTAACAAATTGACAAACTATTTTTAAAAAAGTAAGCCCAACGACTCTTGTTACCATGATATGATTTAGTTACGATAGTAAAGAAAGGGAAAAGGAGTTAAACAAATGGCAAAAGTTAAAGTCGTTTTTTTCTGTCAAGAATGTGGCTATGAATCTCCAAAATGGATGGGGAAGTGTCCCGCTTGTCAACAATGGAATACGTTCGTCGAAGAGAAAATTCGTCCAGAAAAAAATCATAGGCAAACGTTTAATATAAATGAACAAGGAAGAAGAAAAAAGCCGAGCTCGATTTCTAAAATTTTATCGGATGAGGAAGAACGCTTAACGACTCACATGACCGAATTAAATCGCGTGTTAGGTGGAGGAATCGTTAAAGGGTCACTCGTTTTAATTGGTGGGGACCCAGGGATTGGTAAGTCAACTTTATTACTTCAAGTATCTCAGCAGCTTGCACAAAAACAACATAAAGTGCTATACATCTCAGGAGAAGAATCGGAAAAGCAGACGAAGCTACGAGCGGATCGACTAAATATTAAAGAGGATGATTTATTTATTTTATCAGAAACGAATTTGGATTATATTATTGATGCGATCGATAATACGGATCCAGCTTTTGTCGTTGTCGATTCTATCCAAACGGTTTATCAAGATGCCGTCACATCCGCGCCTGGTTCAGTTTCACAAGTGCGGGAATGTACAGCTACATTAATGAAGCTTGCGAAGACGAAGGGCATTCCGATCTTTATCGTTGGACATGTGACGAAGGAAGGTTCTTTAGCTGGTCCTCGTTTATTAGAGCATATGGTTGATACGGTTTTATATTTTGAAGGTGAAAGACATCATACGTTTCGCATCGTCCGCAGTGTGAAAAACCGTTTCGGAAGCACGCATGAAATGGGAATTTTCGAAATGAAAGAAGTCGGCTTAGTCGAAGTGTTAAATCCGTCTGAAATTTTCCTCGAAGAAAGATCTCAAGGGGTTGCAGGCTCGACCGTTGTCGCATCTTTAGAAGGTTCCAGGCCGATATTAGTCGAAATTCAAGCCCTTATTTCCCCGACTCAATTCGGGCACTCTCGACGAATGGCTACTGGTTTAGATCATAATCGAGTTCCTCTTCTGATGGCGGTATTAGAAAAAAGAGCAGGGTTATTATTACAAAACCAAGATGCCTACGTTAAAGTTGCTGGTGGAGTTAAATTAGATGAACCTGCGATTGATTTAGCGGTCGCTGTAAGTATCGCTTCGAGCTTTAAAGACGAACCGACCCATCCACATGATGTCATTATTGGGGAAGTTGGTTTAACGGGTGAGGTAAGAAGGGTATCAAGAATTGAACAGCGAGTATTAGAAGCGCAAAAATTAGGCTTTAAACGCATCGTCCTACCTAAGAAAAACTTACCAGGATTAAAGGCGCCAGAAGGAACTGAGCTAATCGGTGTTGATTCCGTTTCAGAAGCTTTAAAAGTGTGCTTAAGTGAACCGCCATTTTAAACTATAAAAATGTTACAGAAATGAATCGGAATATTAATGAATTTGACATATTGTAACGAAAATGATAAGATAAAAGATTATTTTTGACTGATTATTTTTTACATGATAAAATTTTATTATTCATCTATTGTTAAAATATAGTTATTGAATCAGTTTTTTTGGGGAAAATGGTTATTGGGAGGTGAAAGAGTTGTTAAGAAAAGTGATTCAACTATTTATATTAATAGCTGGAGGTATGATTGGTTATTTATACATTCCAGAATTAGCAGCATTGATTGGGTTTAACGAGCCAGCGTGGTTAATCCCATATATCGGTTTAACGCTAGGTGCTATTATTTTATTTTTATCTACTTTTTGGTTAGTTGATTATATCACTGATTTTATTAGAGTCTCAGAGGAAAAGCTGCTTAAAACACCCGTTCAAGATTTACTATTTGGTAGTCTCGGTTTAATTATCGGATTAGTCATTGCTTATTTAATTAACACATACTTACAAGGGATTGATTTTCGCATCGTTTCCGAAGTGTTACCGCTCTTTGTCATGGTAATATTAGCTTATTTAGGGTTTCAAGTCGGGTTTAAGCGGCGGAATGAGTTTATTCATTTATTTTCTGTCCCTCGAAAGGATAAGGGTAAGGATGAAAAGGAACCCCTCACATTAAAACCGAAAATATTAGATACGAGTGTTATTATCGATGGAAGAATTGCAGACATTTGTCATACGAGATTTTTAGAAGGAACGATTATTATTCCTCAGTTCGTTTTAGAAGAATTACAGCATATCGCAGATTCATCCGATGTTTTAAAAAGAAACCGTGGTCGGCGGGGTTTAGATATTTTAAACCGCCTACAAAAGGAAAACGCGGTCGATGTGCAAATTTATGAAGGCGATTTTGAAGACATTCAAGAGGTCGATAGTAAATTAGTTAAATTAACGAAGCTCGTCGATGGTATTTTAGTGACGAATGATTACAATTTAAATAAAGTTTCAGAGTTTCAAAAGGTAACGGTACTAAATATTAATGATTTAGCAAATGCAGTCAAACCAGTTGTTCTTCCTGGTGAAGAGATGGTCGTTCAAGTCATTAAAGCAGGTAAAGAGGAAAAGCAAGGGGTCGCTTACTTGGATGACGGGACGATGATTGTCGTTGAGGACGGACGGAATTTTATCGGAAAAACTATCGAAGTGATCGTGACAAGTGTTTTGCAAACATCAGCTGGGCGAATGATTTTTGCCAAACCGAAAGCATTAGAGAAAGCGCAATAATAGGATGTATAAGGGTTGACGCAAGCTATTTGTTCAAGTACAAATAAACGTGTCAACCCTTTTTATACGTTGCTAAAAGGGCTACAACTTTTCGCTGAATTGGGGAGAAACTATGTCTAAAAAAGGCTATCAAGTTATTTTACTAGCGGCGGGTACAGGTAAACGAATGAATGCTGGGATGAATAAGCAGTTTTTAAAAATCGGCAATGAAGAAATGATTTTACATACGATCAAGCTTTTTGAACAAGATGAATGGTGTCAGCATATTTATTTAGTTATCCATAAAGAAGATGAAAAAAAGATGCATTCGTTACTGTCGAATGATCACTATCGTAAAATAAAGAAAATCGTTCACGGTGGTAAAGAAAGGCAGCATAGTGTTTATAACGGAATTCAAGCGTTAGATGATGAGCTCATTACGTTTGTTCACGATGGTGCCAGACCGTTTGTAACAAAAGATGAACTACATGAGCTTTATTTAAAGGCAGAAAAAAATGGTGCTGCTTTTTTAGCTGTACCTGTTGTTGATACGATAAAACACGTTGAGGATGATCGGATAAAAACGTTAGACCGTGCAAAGCTTGTCGCGGCACAAACGCCCCAAGCCTTTAAATATCATTTGTTAAAACAAGTTCATACAATTGCTTATGAAAAAGGAATTGTCGCAACAGATGACGTCTCATTACTAGAATTAATAAATCATGTGCCTGCTATTGTTGCGGGAAGTGATCGTAATTTTAAAGTTACAACACCTGATGATATACAAAAGGCTGAAAATATGCTACAAATAAATAGGCAGCATAATAGGGAGGGACAGTCATTGTTTCGAATTGGACAAGGTTTTGACGTACACGAATTAGTCGACGGCCGCCCTTGTATTATTGGTGGTGTGACGATCCCGTATGAAAAAGGTTTAGCTGGTCATTCGGATGCGGACGTTTTGCTTCATACGATTACTGATGCCGCTTTAGGTGCGATTGGACAAGGGGATATCGGAACTCATTTTCCCGATACGGATCCGGCTTATAAAGATGCGGATTCAAAAGTATTGCTTCAACGGATTTGGAAGATGGTAATTAAGGCGGGTTATACGTTAAATAATTTAGATTGTACGATTATGGCTCAAGCACCGAAAATGGCGCCATATATTGATGATATGAAACAGTCTGTCGCTAATCTTTTACAAGTGGATTCCTCTCTAATTAATATAAAAGCGACAACGACAGAAAAGTTAGGATTTGTCGGAAGGAAAGAAGGAATAGCAGCCCAAGCTGTTATTTTATTACGAAAAATAGATGCATCATAACGAAAAGCAGCTGAAAGGAGAAAGGACGTCAATGACGAAGGAACAGGTTCGGGTTCGATATGCACCAAGTCCGACGGGGCATTTGCATATCGGTAATGCGAGAACGGCATTATTTAATTATTTATTTGCTAAACATACAGGTGGAAAGTTTGTTATTCGAATAGAGGATACCGATCAGAAGCGGAATGTCGAAGGTGGAGAGCTAAGCCAGCTTCGTTATTTGAAATGGCTCGGTATCGACTGGGATGAAAGTATCGATGTCGGTGGAGATTACGGCCCGTATCGTCAAATGGAACGACTCGATCTTTATCAGTCCTATGCGAATGATTTGTTAGATCGGGGCCTTGCTTATAAATGCTACATGACAGAAGAGGAATTAGAAGCTGAGCGTGAAGAACAGCGGGCAAAAGGGCAAGTACCGAAATACTCGGGGAAACATCGTAATTTAACGAAGGAACAAATTGAAGCCTTTGAAAAAGAAGGAAGAGAGCCGAGTATACGTATTCGTGTACCTGATCACGTCACGTACACTTTTCACGATTTAGTAAAAGGAAAAATCGTTTTTGAATCATCTGACTTTGGTGATTGGGTTATTATGAAAAAAGACGGCACACCAACGTACAATTTCGCTGTTGCGATTGATGATCATTTGATGAAAATTTCTCACGTATTGCGTGGGGAAGATCATATTTCTAATACACCGAAGCAAATGATGGTGTATCAAGCGTTTGATTGGGAAATTCCAACGTTTGCCCATATGACGTTAATCGTTAATGAAGAACGGAAAAAGTTAAGTAAACGGGATGAGCATGTCATTCAGTTCATCGAGCAGTACGATGAATTAGGTTATTTACCCGAGGCGTTATTTAATTTTATCGCTTTATTAGGCTGGTCGCCAAAGGGTGAGGAAGAGTTATTTTCTAAAGAAGCGTTTATTGACATATTCGATCCAGAAAGATTATCGACTTCTCCAGCCGTTTTTGATACGAATAAATTAAAATGGATGAATAACCAATACATTAAAAAATCTTCCGAAGAGCGAATCATTCATTTAGCTTTACCTTATTTAATAAAGGCGGGTAAAGTTGAAGAAAATATGTCTGAGGAAAAGAAAAAATGGACGTACGAATTAATTAAGCTATATAAAGATCAGTTAAGCTACGGCGCTGAAATTGTTGAGTTAACGGAGCTATTTTTCAAAGAAGACATCGATTATCGTGACTCAGATATGGATATTTTAAAACAAGATCATGTTGCTGATATGCTAACCTTCTTTAAAGCCGAAATTGAAGCGTTAGCCGAATTTTCACCAGATCAAATTAAACAGGCGACGAAAGCAACGCAAAAAGGAACGAACAACAAAGGTAAGAAGCTATTCATGCCGATTCGTGTAGCGGTAACAGGTCAGCAGCACGGCCCAGAGCTTCCGAATGCGATTTACTTACTCGGAAAAGAGACAGTCCTTTCAAGATTAGAAAAAGTGATTGCTGAATTAAAATAGTCGTCACACATTGAAGTTTTCGTATATAATAACATTAAATATGGATAAAGCGTTGATAAGGGAAAGTAAAAAATAAACTGTAATGACAGAGATAGCTGTATTTGCTGAGAGCGGCTTTTACGTTTGTTTTTGAAATGCACCTTTGAGCCTTCGTCTGAAATGAGAGTAAGATGAAGCGGCTAGCGACCGTTAATAGCTTGAAGTGAGAGTGAATTTCTCTAAACAGAGTGGAACCGCGCTAAAGAGCGTCTCTGTCTATTATTAGACAGGGGCGCTTTTTTTCGTATCCTCCAAAGCTTTATTTCAATACAAATGAAGGAGGAATTTGACATGTTTAAGTTTTTAAAATTACTTAAAGAAGATATAGATGTCGTCTTTGACCAAGACCCAGCTGCCCGAAATCGATTTGAAGTTATTTTAACGTATTCTGGAGTTCACGCAATATGGGGCCACCGGATTGCACACGGCTTCCAAAAACGAAAGCTTTATTTTATCGCCAGACTCATCTCGCAAATAAACCGATTTTTTACGGGGATTGAAATTCATCCTGGAGCGAAAATTGGCAGACGTTTTTTCATCGACCACGGGATGGGTGTTGTCATTGGCGAGACGTGTGAAATCGGTGATAATGTGACGATTTATCAAGGCGTGACATTAGGTGGAACGGGTAAAGAAAAAGGGAAACGCCACCCGACATTAAAAGATAACGTCCTCGTTGCCTCAGGGGCGAAAGTGTTAGGCTCGATTACGATTGGCGAGCATTCAAAAATTGGTGCAGGCTCTGTCGTTTTAAAGGATGTCCCAGATTACTCGACGGTCGTAGGTATTCCTGGCCATGTCGTTGTTCAAAATGGAGTTCGTGTTAATAAAAATTTAGACCATCATAAAATACCTGATCCAATCGCAGAAAAATGCGCCATGCTAGAAGAACAAGTGAAAGCTTTGCAAGAGGAGATTAATAAATTGAAAGGAATGCATGATAAAAATGGCAATTAAATTGTATAACACGTTAACACGGAAAAAAGAAACATTTAAACCGATTGAGGAAAACAAAGTAAAAATGTATGTTTGCGGACCGACCGTATATAACTATATTCATATCGGTAATGCTCGACCTGCCATTGTGTTCGATACGGTCCGCCGTTATTTCGAATACGTCGGCTTTGATGTCGAATATGTGATGAATTTTACGGATGTGGATGACAAAATTATTAATGCTGCAAAAGAACTAGGTGAGGAAGTTCCGGAAATTGCTGAACGTTTTATTCATGCCTTTAAAGAAGACGTATCGAAGCTAAATGTAAAAGAAGCGAGCCATCATCCACGGGTGACCGATTCAATGGATGAAATTATTCAGTTTATCGCAGGTCTCGTTGAAAAAGATCATGCTTACGAATCGGATGGTGACGTTTATTTTAAAGCTCGTTCCTTTGAAGATTACGGTAAATTATCGAATCAATCGATTGATGAGTTAAGAAGCGGAGCCCGGATTCAAGTCGGTGAAAAAAAGGATGACCCTTTAGATTTTGTTTTATGGAAAAAAGCAAAGCCAGGCGAGATTTCTTGGGATAGTCCGTGGGGGAAAGGGCGACCAGGCTGGCATATTGAATGCTCCGCGATGATTAAAAAATATTTAGGTGATACGATTGATATTCATGCTGGTGGGCAAGATTTAACCTTTCCCCACCATGAAAATGAAATAGCTCAATCGGAAGCACATAATGAAAAAACGTTCGCAAACTATTGGATGCACAACGGTTATATTCAAATTAATAACGAAAAAATGTCTAAGTCATTAGGGAATTTTATTTTAGTTCATGAAATATTAGAAAAGCATGATCCGAACATCATTCGCTTTTTCATGCTAAGTGTTCATTATCGTCACCCGATTAACTTTAGCGATGAATTATTACAAAATGCTAAAAACAGCTTTGACCGGATAAAAAATGCATACGACAACTTAAAGCATCGGAAAAAAGCGAGCTTAAATATTACAAAAGATAATGAATGGCTTGAAAAAATAGAAAATCATCGTCAAAGTTTTATCGCAGAAATGAACGACGATTTTAATACAGCGAATGCGATTTCAGTTTTATTCGAATTAGCTAAAGATGCGAATCTTTACGTCCAAAATGAACAAACTTCCGAAACGACAATTGATCAGTTCATCACATTATTCGATGAAATTACAGGTGTGCTTGGCTTTTCATTAAAAACAGATCAGGAGATGCTTGATGAAGAGGTTGACGCTTTAATTCATGAACGGAATGAAGCGAGAAAAAATCGAGATTTTCAAAGAGCTGATGACATCCGTGATGAGCTTGAGGAACGCGGGATTATACTAGAAGATACACCTCAAGGAACGAGATGGAAAAGAAAATGACGGACCTTGCTGTTAAACAGATGAAAACATTAACCCTCGCTTATATGGGAGACGTCATCTTTGAGAAATATATTCGTGAATATCTTATTTTAGATGGGAAAGTGAAACCACAAATTTTACATGACAAAGCCGTTTCTTTCGTCTCAGCTAAGGGCCAAGCTTATATTTTACGAGGCTGGCTTGATGAAGATTTTTTAACGGAAGAAGAATTAGCAGTCGTTAGACGGGGACGAAATGTGAAAGTGAATGTTCCTAGAAATTCAGATTTTATGACGTATCGATATAGTACCGCCTTTGAAGCGTTGTTAGGTTATTTATATTTTTCCGAATCGATTGACCGATTAGAGACGTTAATCGAAGACGGGATTAAACGAATTGAAGAAAGGGGTTAAGAAGATGCATGATGATTGGATTGTAGGTAAAAATCCAGTGATGGAAGCGTTAAAATCCGAAAGGGCAATTAATAAAATTTTAGTGCTACAATCATTGGAGAAAAAATCGTTCGACCAAATAAATCATTTAGCAAAACGACAAAATATATTCGTTCAAAAAGTGCCGAAGAAAAAGCTTGATCAGCTCGGGAAAAATCATCAAGGCGTCGCTGCTTCCATCGCTGCTTATGAATATGCTGAGCTTGATGATTTATTCGAGAATGCAAAAAAGAACGATGAAGCTCCTTTCTTCATTTTATTAGATGAGTTAGAGGATCCGCGAAATCTTGGGTCAATTATGCGATCAGCCGATGCGGTCGGATGTCATGGCATTATTATTCCGAAAAGACGATCCGTTCAACTAACGCAAACTGTTGCTAAAGCATCAACAGGGGCCATTGAGCATATCCCAGTTGTCAGAGTAACGAATATGAGTCAAACGATCGATACGTTAAAAGAAAAAGGTGTTTGGATGATCGGCTCGGACGCTTCAGCAAAGCAAGATTATAGGGAAATAGAATATGATTTACCGTTAGCTCTCGTCATCGGAAGTGAAGGTAAAGGTATGAGCCGAATCGTAACTGAAAAATGTGATTTTCTTATCCGTCTACCGATGAGAGGGTCTGTGACGTCGTTAAATGCTTCTGTTTCCGCCAGTCTATTAATGTATGAAGTTTATCGATATCGATTCCCGATAGGAGATTAAAGATGGTCGTCTTAGTCGTTGATGGGTACAACATTATTGGGGATTGGCCAGAGCTAAAAGCGTTGAAGGATTATCGATTAGAGGATGCGCGACATCGACTGATTGAAATGCTTGCTGAATATCAAGCGTATACAGGATATAAAGTAATCGTCGTTTTTGATGCTTATGACGTTCCTGGTGTCGAAAAGAAAAAGAAGCAACTCAAGGTAGACGTTATTTTTACAAAAGAGAAAGAGACGGCGGATGAACGGATTGAACGTCTCGTAAATGAAGTGAAAAATGTTAAGACGAAGGTGTATGTCGCAACTTCCGATTCTACGGAGCAATGGACGATTTTTTCTAAAGGGGCATTAAGAAAATCAGCCCGCGAATTATTGTTAGAAGTTAAAGAAATTGAATTAGAGATTACAGAAAATGTCGAAATACAAAAAACGTTAAGTCCGCGAGCTAAAATTCCACTCAATGAAGACGTGTTAAAAACGTTCGAAAAATGGCGGCGTGGTAAGTAATTTTAAATCAACAGTTGACTGAAAATTCACAACTCCTGTATAATAGTTTTACAGCCGTTTGTCACTCGGGGGGAATCAGGCGTGAATAACAACGAAGATATGATAAATAGTAAAAACTGGTCTGAACTAGAGGATGAGAAAGTCGTCGAATTCGTGCAAAGAGGTAATGTACAAGCACTCGACTTTTTAATTAATAAATATCGGAGTTTCGTACGCGCAAAAGCCCGAACTTACTTTTTAATCGGGGCGGATCGAGAAGATATCGTCCAAGAAGGAATGATCGGTTTATATAAGGCGATTCGTGATTTCCAACAGGACAAGCTCTCGTCTTTTAGAGCCTTTGCCGAATTGTGTGTGACAAGGCAAATTATAACAGCGATTAAAACAGCGACGAGACAAAAGCATATCCCTTTAAATTCATACGTTTCCCTTGATAAGCCAATTTATGATGAGGAATCGGATCGGACGCTATTAGATGTCATTGCTGAGCACGATACGACAGATCCAGAAAAGCTTTTAATTAATCAAGAGAAATACGGGGATATGGAATTTAAAATGCAAGAGTTATTAAGTGAGCTCGAGCGCGAGGTTTTAAAGCTTTATTTAGATGGACGGACATATCAAGAAATCTCTGAACTATTAAACCGTCATGTCAAGTCTATCGACAATGCTTTACAGCGGGTGAAGCGGAAACTTGAACGCCATTTAAGTTTAAGTGAAATTTCCCTTTAATAACTATTTGACATGGTCTATTTGTCATGGTAAATTATTTAAAGTGATGGGAAAATAGCATTTTCTTTTCAAAGACGCGAGGGAAGAAGAGGTTTTATGATGCGAAAAAAAGTAGCTCTCGCCTGTTCGAATTGCAATCATAGAAATTATACAATTGAGAAAGCTAGTAACGATAACATTCGTTTGGAAATAAAAAAGTATTGTAAGTCATGTAACGCACATACGTTACATCGGGAAACGAAATAGGGGTCGTTCTGTTGGGGGGACAAAACGTGTTTAAATTTTTTAAGGATGTCAATCGAGAAATGCGTAAAGTAAGTTGGCCTAAAGGACCAGAGCTTACTAAATATACGATTATCGTCATTTTAACAGTCGTTTTCTTTACGGTCTTTTTCACATTAACTGACTTACTCATTTCATTTGTGTTAGAATTACTGTAGTTAATCCGTTTATGAATCGTATAGATGTGTTATAATGATTGAAGAAATAAAACCCGACGACAAGCGGGTTTTTTATTATTCATTTTTTTAATGTAAAAGTTGAAAAATTTATTTTTAGGAGGGAAAGGTGTAACCCTAACATGATGGAGAAAAATTGGTATGTTGTCCACACGTATTCTGGTTATGAAAATAAAGTGAAGCTTAATTTAGAGAAGCGGATCGAATCGATGGGGATGGAAGATAAAATATTTCGTGTCATCGTGCCAGAAGAAGAGGAAACGGAAATTAAAGATGGAAAACGTAAAACGAAAATGAAAAAGGTTTTTCCTGGCTATGTTTTGACCGAAATGATTATGACGGACGATTCCTGGTATGTCGTACGTAACACACCTGGCGTTACAGGATTTGTCGGATCGGCGGGCTCAGGCTCAAAACCGACGCCTCTTTTACCTGAGGAAGCGAATAAAATTTTAAAACGGATGGGTGTTAAAGAGGAAGTACAAGACTTTGAATTTGAATTAAAAGAAGCTGTTCGTGTGACAGACGGTCCGTTCGCTAACTTTACAGGTAACATCGAAGTGATTGATATGGACAAACAGAAAGTGAAAGTACATGTTAATATGTTCGGTAGGGAAACACCTGTAGAATTAGATTTCACACAAATTGAGAAATTATAATTCCCTCTTGCATTATTGCGTAAAAGATGCTAGAATTTTTATGTTTCTTAATGTCTTTAGTAAAATGAGCTAAAGAAAATGAGTGGGAGGGGAAATCCCCAATTACCACATCACGGACTTTAAGGAGGTGTGTCTCGTGGCTAAAAAAGTAATTAATGTTGTCAAGCTGCAAATTCCTGCGGGTAAAGCGAATCCTGCACCACCAGTAGGCCCTGCATTAGGTCAAGCTGGTATTAACATCATGGGATTTTGTAAAGAATTTAACGCCCAAACACAAGACCAAGCAGGATTGATTATTCCGGTTGAAATTTCTGTTTATGAAGATCGTTCTTTTACATTCATAACGAAAACACCACCTGCTGCTGTTCTTCTTAAAAAGGCAGCTGGGATTGATTTAGGTTCAGGTGAGCCAAACCGTAATAAAGTGGCGACACTTAAGCGTGATAAAGTTCGCGAAATTGCTGAGCTTAAAATGGCTGACTTAAATGCAGCTAATGTTGATTCAGCAATGCGCATGGTTGAAGGTACAGCGCGCAGTATGGGAATTACAATCGAAGACTAATTGTCGTTCAACTTCCCGTTTGTTAACCTTTACATTCACCGATTTAATAAATATTTTAAAGAAATGAATCTGTCAACGGAAAAGATGACAGAAGTAAGACGGATCTGTTTCGTTTTACTTAAGTGGGAGGTTCAACCGTTAAAACCACAATGAGGAGGATATGACATGGCTAAGAAAGGTAAAAAATATTTAGAAGCTTTAAAGCTTATTGATCGTAACAACCAATACGATATTAAAGAAGCTGTTGAATTAGCTAAAAAGGCATCATCCGCAAAATTCGATGAAACAATTGATGTTGTTTATCGTCTAGGAATCGATACGAAGAAAGCAGATCAGCAAATTCGTGGTGCTTTCGTTTTACCACATGGTACGGGTAAAACTCAACGTGTATTAGTATTCGCTAAAGGCGATAAAGCAAAAGAAGCGGAAAATGCAGGCGCTGACTATGTTGGAGATGCGGACTTCATTGAAAAAATCAATCAAGGTTGGTTCGACTTTGATGTTGTCGTCGCTACACCAGATATGATGGCCGAAGTTGGAAAGCTAGGTCGTGTATTAGGGCCAAAAGGTTTAATGCCTAACCCTAAAACAGGCACAGTTACTTTTGAAATTGAAAAAGCCGTTAACGATATTAAAGCTGGTAAAGTTGAATATCGTGCGGATAAAGCAGGAAATGTTCACGTTCCAATTGGTAAAGTTTCCTTCGATGATGAGAAATTAATTGAAAACTTCGATGCGATGACTGATACGATCGTCAAAGCAAAGCCTCAGTCAGCTAAAGGAACGTATATGAAAAATGTCGCTATTTCCACAACGATGGGACCTGGCATCCGAATCGATGTTAGCCCATACTTGAAAAAATAATTGACATTGTATAAAACGTTATATATAATAACTTTGTTAAATTAAATACGTTACCGTAGACAGTAGGAGCAATCATTGCTTAAACATTCCTACCGAGGTGTGTGATTGTTTGAATAGTTACAACGTGTAACTTTATAAACTCATGCCTCTATGTCTAATCATAGAGGCTTTTTTATTACACAAATACGGTAGAGTTATAAAAGTTATGACTTAGGAGGTGGAAAAATGAGCGCAGTCATCGAAAAGAAAAAAGCACTCGTTGATGAAATTACTGATAAACTAACAAATAGTAAAACGACAATTCTTGTAGATTACCGTGGCTTAAACGTCGCTGAAGTAACAGAATTACGTAAACAGCTAAGAGACGTAGGTGTCGACTTTAAAGTTTACAAAAACACAATGCTACGCCGTGCCGCTGAAAAAGCTGGCTATGATCAATTAAATGATATTTTAGTCGGACCAACTGCGATTGCATTTTCTGATGAGGATGTCGTTGCACCGGCAAAAATTATCGGAAAGTTTGCTAAAGAAGCTGAAGCATTAGAAATTAAAGGTGGCGTAATTGAAGGAAACATGGCGTCCATCGAGCAAATTAAAGAGCTTTCCGAATTACCATCCCACGAAGGACTTGTATCGATGCTTCTCAGCGTACTACAAGCTCCAATTCGAAACTTCGCATACGCAACAAAAGCGATTGCGGATCAAAAAGAAGAAGAACAAGGCGCATAAATGGCGTCATAATCGGTTAAAAACCATAATTTAAGGAGGATTTTTATCATGACTAAAGAACAAATTATCGATGCGATAAAAGAAATGTCAGTTTTAGAATTAAATGATTTAGTAAAAGCAATTGAGGAAGAGTTTGGTGTAACAGCAGCAGCTCCAGTCGCTGTAGCAGGTGCAGCAGCAGGTGGAGAAGCAGCTGAAGAGAAAACTGAATTTGACGTTGTGTTAGAAGCTGCTGGAGATTCTAAAATTAAAGTCGTTAAAGCAGTTCGCGAAATTACAGGCCTCGGCTTAAAAGATGCAAAAGACCTAGTAGACAACGCACCAGGACCAATTAAAGAAGGCGTCGCTAAAGAAGAAGCAGAAGAAATGAAAGCTAAATTAGAAGAAGCTGGAGCGACAGTCGAATTAAAATAATTTTTTAAATCATACTAAATATAAGCTCGCTGACTACCGGCGAGCTTATGTTTATCTACAAAAGCCCCAAAATAAATAACCTTGTTATCGAGGTGTCGTAAAATGAATGATCACTATTATTCTCAAAAACCTACAAGCGATAGTAGACCCTCACAATTTAACGTTACAATTCGATCTCAACATTTAACATTCCATACAGATGAAGGCGTCTTCTCAAAAGATAAATTAGATTATGGGACATCGGTTTTGATTAACCAATTTAACGAGCCTGACGTTCAAGGAGACTTTCTTGATGTCGGTTGTGGTTACGGCCCGATCGGTATTGTTTTGGCGAAGCTTTTCAATGATCGGAAAGTATATATGGTTGACATTAATGAACGCGCACTCTCTTTAGCGGAAAAAAACGCATTAGAGAATAACGTCACGAATGTCGTCATTTCAAATAGCGATCATTTTGAACAATTAAAGGGACAAACGTTTGCGGCGATTATTACGAATCCGCCAATTCGGGCAGGAAAAGAGTTAGTACACAAAATCGTTGAAGAAAGCTATCATCATTTGAAAAAATACGGTGAGCTTTGGGTTGTCATACAGAAAAAGCAAGGGGCACCATCATTGAAGGCTAAAATAAACGATACGTTTGGAAACGCGGAAATCGTAAAACGGGATAAAGGATACTATATTTTGCATGCTAAAAAATTTGACTGAGGCTAGCCAATGTGATAACATTATAAAATGCCAATATATGCTTATCCTTGTCAAGAACTTTTTTATATTTTTTATCGTTATTTTTCTTCTCTATTATACATTCATATGCGAATAAATTGAATATCTGTTTTCTAAAAATCTCTTGATATCAGGTATAAAAACATCTTGAACTACCGATAAATGAATATAGTGCGAAAATAGGATAGAATAGGGGTTATTAGTCTGAGACATGTATATAGTGAATACTCAACAATTAATCGGTTGACTACATTCGTGACATTAACGAATGTTTATATAATTCAAGCTTGAGAAAGTTTACATCAAGCAAGTTCGACGTGCATTTTTGTCGGACCATTTTTTGTTTTATTTTAGTATAGCTCTTCAACTAAAATAAAACAATGAATGTTTTACTCATTTTTTTACTAAAACAGGTCGTTTGAGAGGTGAAGCAGTTGACAGGACAACTCATTCAGTATGGTCGGCATCGAGAGCGAAGAAGCTACGCAAGAATTAGCGAGGTTCACGAACTACCAAACTTAATTGAAATTCAAACCGCTTCTTATGATTGGTTCTTAAGAGAAGGTTTGAAGGAAATGTTTGAGGACATTTCACCAATTGAAGATTTTACAGGGAATCTTTCATTAGAATTTGTAGATTACAGCTTAGCAGAACCAAAATACCCTGTAGATGAAGCGAAAGAGAGAGATGTGACGTACAACGCTCCACTAAGAGTGAAGGTGCGTCTATTAAATAAAGAAACAGGTGAAGTAAAAGAGCAAGAAGTATTCATGGGTGACTTCCCGTTAATGACAGATACGGGGACGTTTATTATTAACGGGGCGGAACGGGTTATCGTTTCCCAGCTCGTCCGTTCACCAAGTGTTTATTTTAATGAAAAATTTGATAAAAACGGTAAAAGAGGTCATACAGCAACGGTTATTCCGAATCGTGGCGCATGGTTAGAGTTCGAAACAGATACGAAAGATGTCGTTCATGTTCGTATTGATCGGACACGTAAACTACCAATCACTGTATTATTACGTGCTTTAGGCTTTAGCAGTAATGAAGAAATTGTTGATTTGATTGGTGATAATGAATATTTAAGAAATACATTAGAAAAAGATAATACGGAAGATAGTGAAAGAGCGTTAATCGAAATTTATGAAAGATTACGCCCAGGAGAGCCTCCAACCGCGGAAAACGCTCGTAATTTATTAATCTCGCGTTTCTTTGACCCGAAAAGATATGATTTAGCACGGGTTGGACGTTATAAAATTAATAAAAAGCTTCATATCAAACATCGTCTATTTAACCAGACGTTAGCTGAGACGATTGTTAATGAAGAAACGGGTGAAGTGATTGCGCGTAAAGGGGATAAACTGACGCGTCGTCTCCTTGATAAAATTTTACCGTATTTAGATTTAGAAGATCAGGCAACGGGTGAGAAAATTATCGAGCCTGGTGATGGCGTTTTAGATGAGCCGATTAAAATTCAGTCGATTAAAATTGTTGACCCTACAGACCCTGATGGTGAGAGAACGTTAAATGTAATTGGAAATGCAAACGTCAGCTCCTCAGTAAAAAATATTACACCAGCTGACATTATTGCGTCGATTAACTATTTCTTTAACTTACTTCATTCTGTTGGGCAAACAGATGATATTGACCATTTAGGTAACCGTCGTCTCCGTTCAGTAGGAGAATTGTTACAAAATCAATTTAGAATTGGTCTTTCTCGTATGGAGCGTGTCGTTCGTGAGCGGATGTCGATTCAAGATACGGATTCAATTACACCGCAACAGCTCATTAACATTCGTCCAGTCATTGCATCCATTAAAGAGTTTTTCGGAAGCTCACAACTTTCGCAGTTTATGTATCAAACGAATCCATTAGCGGAATTGACACATAAACGTCGTCTATCAGCATTAGGGCCAGGCGGTTTAACGCGTGAGCGGGCTGGTTTTGAAGTAAGGGACGTTCACTATTCCCACTACGGCCGGATGTGTCCAATTGAAACACCTGAAGGACCGAACATCGGGTTAATTAACTCATTATCTACTTATGCGAAAGTAAATGAGTTTGGATTTATTGAAACACCGTATCGTCGTGTTGACCCTGAAACAGGGAAAGTAACGACTCAAATAGACTATTTAACTGCAGACGAAGAAGATAGCTATGTTGTTGCTCAGGCAAACGCATTGTTAAACGATGATGGTACGTTTAAAGAAGAAGAAGTTATCGCGCGTTTTCGTGGTGAGAACATTATCGTTCCACGTGAAGAGGTCGACTATATGGACGTTTCACCAAAGCAAGTCGTCTCTGCAGCAACAGCATGTATCCCATTTTTAGAAAACGACGACTCAAACCGGGCGTTAATGGGTGCGAACATGCAACGACAAGCTGTTCCGTTAATTAAACCAGAAGCACCTTTCGTTGGAACGGGAATGGAGTACGTATCAGGGAAAGATTCTGGTTCGGCAGTTATTTCTAGACATAACGGAATCGTAGAAAAAGTCGAAGCGAATGAAATTCAAATTCGTCGCATTGAAGAAGTAGATGGTAAAGAAGTTGAAGGAGATATCGACCGTTACAAGCTAGCTAAATTTGTTCGTTCTAACCAAGGAACGTGCTATAACCAAACGCCAATTGTTGAAAAAGGTGACCGTGTTACGAAAGGTGAAATTATCGCTGACGGACCATCAATGGATAAAGGTGAATTAGCGCTAGGTCGAAATGCTCTTGTCGCCTTTATGACGTGGGACGGATACAACTATGAGGATGCGATCATTATGAGTGAACGATTAGTTAAAAATGATGCATTCACATCCGTACACATTGAGGAATTTGAATCAGAAGCTCGAGATACGAAATTAGGGCCTGAAGAAATTACTAGAGACATCCCGAACGTTGGGGAAGATGCATTAAGAAACTTAGATGATGAAGGAATTGTCCGTATCGGTGCTGAAGTTTCCGATGGTGATATTTTAGTTGGAAAGGTTACGCCGAAAGGAATGACTGAATTATCAGCAGAAGAACGACTTCTCCATGCGATTTTCGGTGAGAAAGCTCGTGAAGTAAGAGATACGTCATTACGTGTTCCACACGGCGGTGGCGGAATCATTTTAGATGTGAAAATATTTAACCGTGAAGATGGTGATGAGCTAGCTCCAGGTGTTAATAAATTAGTTCGCGTCTATATCGTTCAAAAACGTAAAATCTCTGAAGGGGATAAAATGGCAGGCCGTCACGGAAACAAAGGGGTAATATCTCGTATTTTACCAGAAGAGGATATGCCTTATTTACCAGATGGTACGCCAGTTGACGTAATGTTAAATCCTCTCGGTGTTCCGTCGCGGATGAATATCGGTCAAGTATTAGAGCTTCATTTAGGAATGGCAGCACGAGAAATGGGTATTCACGTTGCCTCACCTGTATTTGACGGTGCGACAGAGGATGACGTGTGGGAAACAATGAAAGAAGCAGGCTTAGCTCCAGACGGTAAAACGGTGTTATATGACGGACGTACGGGTGAGCCGTTTGACAATCGGGTATCTGTCGGAGTGATGTATTTAATTAAGCTTGAGCACATGGTAGATGACAAACTTCACGCTCGTTCAACGGGACCTTATTCATTAGTGACACAACAGCCTTTAGGTGGTAAAGCACAGTTTGGAGGTCAACGTTTCGGTGAGATGGAAGTTTGGGCATTAGAAGCCTACGGTGCAGCCCATACACTTCAAGAGTTACTAACTGTAAAATCCGATGATGTCGTCGGTCGAGTGAAAACTTATGAAGCAATCGTCAAAGGTGAGAACTTACCAGAAGCGGGTGTTCCTGAATCATTCCGCGTCCTCATTAAAGAGCTACAAAGTCTCGGAATGGACGTTAAAATGTTAACGCTCGATCGGGATGAAATTGATATGAGGGATTTAGAAGAAGATGATCATACATCCGATCAGCTGAACGTATCGATGGAACACGAAGAAATGACAAATGAATAAAAAGATCGTTTAATTTATAAATTCGTTGAAAATATAAGGGAGGTATACCCCTTGATCGATGTCAATAAATTTGAGTACATGAAAATAGGTTTAGCTTCTCCAGATAAAATCCGTTCTTGGTCATACGGAGAAGTGAAAAAACCAGAAACTATCAACTACCGTACGTTAAAGCCTGAAAAAGATGGCTTGTTTTGTGAAAGAATTTTCGGTCCGACAAAGGATTGGGAATGTCATTGTGGAAAGTATAAGCGTGTTCGTTACAAAGGAGTCGTTTGTGATCGATGCGGCGTTGAAGTAACGAAAGCGAAAGTTCGGCGTGAGCGTATGGGGCACATTGAGTTAGCTGCCCCAGTTTCCCACATTTGGTATTTCAAAGGTATTCCGAGCCGAATGGGTCTTATTTTAGATTTATCACCAAGAGCGTTAGAAGAAGTTATTTATTTCGCTTCTTATGTCGTCACAGATCCTGGTGATACACCGCTTGAGAAAAAGCAGTTGTTAACTGAGAAAGAATACCGCGCGTATTACGAAAAATACGGCAACTCCTTTAATGCACAAATGGGTGCCGAAGCGATTCGTAAGCTTCTTCAAGATGTTGATTTAGAAAAAGAAGCGCAAGAACTTAAAGAAGAATTAAAAACAGCTCAAGGCCAACGTCGCACTAGAGCGATTAAACGTCTTGAAGTTTTAGAGTCTTTCCGTCATTCAGGCAATAATCCTGATTGGATGGTTTTAGATGTTTTACCTGTTATACCACCAGATTTAAGGCCGATGGTACAGCTTGATGGTGGTCGATTTGCAACATCTGATTTAAACGATTTGTACCGTCGTGTCATCAACCGTAACAACCGATTAAAACGGTTATTAGACCTTGGTGCGCCATCTATTATCGTTCAAAACGAAAAACGGATGCTCCAGGAGTCGGTCGATGCACTTATCGATAACGGACGTCGTGGTCGCCCAGTAACAGGACCAGGAAACCGCCCGTTAAAATCACTATCTCATATGTTAAAAGGGAAACAAGGTCGTTTCCGTCAAAACTTATTAGGAAAACGGGTTGATTATTCAGGTCGTTCGGTAATCGTCGTCGGTCCGAATTTAAAAATGTACCAATGTGGTTTACCGAAAGAAATGGCGATTGAACTATTTAAACCGTTCGTTATGCGTGAACTAGTTCAACGCGGTTTAGCTCATAACATTAAATCAGCTAAACGAATGATTGAACGTTTAAGACCTGAAATATGGGACGTATTAGAAGATGTTATTGAAGAGCATCCAGTATTGTTAAACCGAGCGCCGACATTACACCGTTTAGGTATTCAAGCGTTTGAGCCTAAGTTAGTCGATGGGCGTGCTATTCGTCTTCACCCGCTCGTTTGTACAGCATATAACGCGGATTTCGACGGAGACCAAATGGCCGTTCACGTTCCTTTATCGCCAGAAGCTCAAGCAGAAGCGAGAATTTTAATGTTAGCCGCTCAAAATATTTTAAACCCGAAAGATGGTAAACCAGTTGTTACACCGTCTCAGGATATGGTTTTAGGAAACTATTATTTAACGTTGGAAAGAGAAAATGCCCTTGGTGAAGGAAGGGTATTTACTGATCCGAGTGAAGCGATTATCGCTTATGAAAATGGTCTTGTTCATTTACACAGTCGGATTGGAGTTAAAGCATCATCATTAAATAATCCGAAATTTACAGAAGAACAAAACGGTATGCTCCTCGTTACAACGGTAGGTAAATTAATTTTCAATCAAATTTTACCTGAAAGCTTCCCGTATATGAACGAGCCGACAACTTACAACTTAGAAGTGATGACACCAGATCGTCATTTTGTAAAACCGACTGTTAATTTAAAAGAAGAATTAGAGAAAAGGGAGCTCGTCAAACCATTTAAAAAAGGTATCCTTGGCGACATCATCTCGGAAGTATTTAAGCTTTATAAAATATCCGAAACGTCTAAAATGTTAGACCGTATGAAAGATTTAGGGTTTAGCTATTCGACGAAAGCGGGTATTACGATTGGTATATCTGATATTGTCGTCTTACCTGAAAAACAGAAAATTTTAGATGAGGCGCAAGAGAAAGTTGATAAAGTATTAAAACAGTTCCGTAGAGGGCTAATTACTGAAGAAGAAAGATATGACCGGGTAATTGCTATTTGGACAGAAGCGAAAGACTTTATTCAAGATAAATTAATGGACTCCTTAGATCCTTTAAACCCAATTTATATGATGAGTGATTCGGGCGCACGGGGTAACCCATCGAACTTCACTCAGCTAGCGGGTATGCGGGGCTTAATGGCTAACCCTGCTGGACGGATCATTGAGCTTCCGATTAAATCTAGCTTCCGTGAAGGATTAACCGTGTTAGAATACTTTATTTCAACACACGGTGCTCGTAAAGGACTTGCGGATACAGCACTTAAAACAGCGGACTCAGGTTACCTCACCCGTCGTCTTGTCGATGTGGCGCAAGATGTCATTATTCGAGAAGAAGACTGTGGAACTGATCGTGGCATAGAAGTGAGTACTTTAAGAGATGGAAATGAAGAAATCGTACCACTTTATGATCGTTTAATTGGTCGAACTGCTTTCCGTGTTGTTAAGCACCCTGAGACGGATGAAGTAATTGTTAAACGCGACGAATTAATTACCGAGGATTTAGCTAAACAAATTATTGAATCGGGAATTGAAACAGTCTATATTCGCTCAGTATTTACATGTAATACGAAGCATGGTGCATGTGTGAAATGTTACGGCCGTAACTTAGCGACTGGTGATAAAGTTGACGTTGGAGAAGCGGTTGGAATTATCGCTGCCCAATCAATTGGTGAGCCAGGAACTCAGCTTACGATGCGTACTTTCCATACAGGTGGAGTCGCAGGAGACGATATTACCCAAGGTTTACCGCGTATTCAAGAGTTATTTGAAGCACGGAACCCGAAAGGTCAAGCGGTCATAAGTGAAATTGACGGAAAAGTGCTTGAAATTAACGATAATAAAGATAAAAAAGAAATTACTATCCAAGGCGAAGTAGAAAATCGAACATATACAACGCCATACAGTGCAAGAATGAAAGTTGAAGTCGGCGATGAAATCTATGCCGGCCAACCGTTGACTGAAGGTTCAATTGATCCGAAAGAATTGATTAACATTCAAGGTGTTCAAGGCGTTCAAGAATACATCTTGAAAGAAGTACAAAAGGTTTATCGCTTGCAAGGGGTTGAAATTAGCGATAAACATATTGAAGTGATGGTTAGACAGATGCTTAGAAAAGTTCGAGTTATCGAATCTGGAGATACGGATGTCTTACCAGGCTCACTTCTCGATGTTAATCAGTTTGGTGAAGCGAACGAAAATGTATTACTTGAAGGAAAAGAACCAGCAATCGCTAGACCTGTCATCTTAGGAATTACGAAAGCATCGTTAGAGACAGATTCCTTCTTGTCAGCTGCTTCATTCCAAGAAACAACGAGAGTATTAACCGATGCAGCAATTAAAGGTAAATACGATGAACTCGTCGGATTAAAAGAAAACGTCATCATCGGAAAGCTTGTACCAGCTGGAACAGGGCTAGCAAAATATCGTAGCCTTGAATCGGAAAAAGATTTACCAGAAGAAGTGGTCGAGGAAGAACAGCTCGAGGAAGTCGTCTCTGAAATGTAAATAAAAAAAGAAGCACTTTGAATAATTTTTTCTAATTATCATTGACAATGAAAAAGTTGAATGATAATATATTCAAGGTGCTTCATATACCTTGTTACTTTGGAGGATGAAACATGTCTTATGAAAAAGTAGCAGAGGCTAAATTTAATTTAGTAATAGGAGCAAAACAAGTACTGAAATCCATGAAAAATGGAGAAGTACTCGAAGTCGTTTTAGCAGAGGATGCCAAACGACAAATAACTGATAAAGTGTTAAGCTTAGCCGATGAGCTAGACATTCCTGTTACTTATGTTGAATCGATGAAGGAACTTGGGAAAGCTAGCGGTATTGAAGTCGGTGCGGCGACAGTGGCAATAAAAAAGTAAACTTATACACAAATTCGTGTATTAAGTTTGTTTTTTTGCCCAATTATGAACCACCTGGATGTGTGGGATTACAAAACTATGTAAGAAGGGAGGAATTATGAGATGCCAACAATTAACCAACTAGTCCGTAAAGGGCGCAAATCAAAAATGCAAAAATCAGACTCACCAGCGTTAAATAGAGGGTTTAATACGTTTAAAAAACGTTTTACGAATAACGCATCTCCACAAAAACGTGGTGTTTGTACACGGGTTGCAACAATGACTCCGAAAAAACCTAACTCGGCATTGAGAAAATATGCACGTGTACGTTTATCAAACCAAATTGAAGTGACGGCTTATATTCCAGGAATCGGCCATAACCTTCAAGAGCACAGTGTCGTATTAATTCGTGGTGGTCGTGTGAAAGACTTACCAGGGGTACGTTACCATATCGTACGTGGTGCGTTAGATACTGCAGGTGTTGAAGGGCGTAAACAAGGTCGCTCTAAGTATGGTGCGAAAAAACCGAAAGAATAAACCGTTTAAACATAAATACCACGTGGAAAGGAGGAACTTATCATGCCACGTAAAGGATCAGTTCCTAAACGCGACGTCCTACCAGATCCGATTTACAGTTCAAAATTAGTAACACGCTTAATCAATCAAATTATGGTTGATGGTAAAAAAGGTGTTGCACAGAAAATTCTTTATGATGCTTTTGAACTCGTTAAAGAACGAAGCGGTAGAGATGCGATGGAAGTGTTTGAAGAAGCGATGAAAAACGTTATGCCAGTACTTGAAGTACGTGCAAGACGTGTCGGTGGATCTAACTATCAAGTTCCAATGGAAGTTAGACCAGAAAGACGTCAAGCATTAGGTTTACGTTTTCTCGTAAATTATGCAAGACTACGCGGTGAAAAAACGATGGAAGAACGTTTAGCTAATGAAATTCTTGATGCTGCAAATAATACAGGTGCAGCGGTTAAACGCCGTGAAGAAATGCACAAAATGGCGGAAGCTAACAAAGCATTTGCTCACTATCGTTGGTAGTATAAAACAAACTAAAAGATTTCTTATATCTAGAAAGGAGAGGCAAAAATGTCTAGAGAGTTCTCCTTGGACAAATATCGTAATATTGGAATCATGGCACACATTGATGCCGGAAAAACAACTACTACGGAGCGTATACTCTTTTATACGGGTCGTATTCATAAGTTGGGAGAAACTCACGAAGGTGCTTCCCAAATGGACTGGATGGAGCAGGAGCAAGAACGTGGAATTACGATCACTTCTGCTGCGACAACAGCACAATGGGATGGCCATCGTCTAAATATCATCGACACTCCTGGACACGTAGACTTTACAGTTGAAGTTGAACGTTCTCTTAGAGTATTAGATGGTGCGATTGCTTTATTAGATGCTCAATCGGGAGTAGAGCCACAAACTGAAACCGTATGGCGCCAAGCAACAACTTATGGTGTTCCGCGTATTGTTTTCATTAACAAAATGGATAAAACGGGTGCAGATTTCTTATATGCCGTTGGAACATTAGAAGAACGTTTAGGTGCTAATGCACACCCAGTCCAATTACCAATTGGTGCTGAAGATGAGTTCAGAGGAATCATTGACCTCGTCGAAATGAAAACTTATATCTATGAAGATGATCTCGGGCAATTACCTGAGCCAATCGAAGTTCCTGATGAGTATAAAGAGCAAGCAGAAGAATACCGCGGCCGTTTAGTCGAAGCGGTAGCTGAGCTTGATGAGGATTTAATGGAAAAATATCTTGAAGGTGAAGAAATCAGCATCGATGAGTTAAAAGCAGGTATTCGTCAAGCTACTTGTAATGTTGATTTTTATCCTGTATTTTGCGGTACAGCATTCAAAAATAAAGGTGTACAATTACTTTTAAATGGAGTGATTGACTATTTACCATCACCTTTAGATGTACCAGCTATTAAAGGAACTGTTCCAGGAACAGATGAAGAAACTGAGCGTAAGTCAGATGACAACGAACCATTCTCTGCACTCGCGTTTAAAGTTATGACTGACCCATATGTTGGAAAGTTAACGTTTTTCCGAGTCTATTCTGGAACATTAAACAGTGGTTCATACGTTCAAAACACCATTAAAGATAAACGTGAAAGAATTGGACGTATTCTGCAAATGCACGCGAATCACCGTGAAGAGGTTAACACTGTCTACGCGGGAGATATCGCAGCGGGTGTTGGATTAAAAGACACTGGTACGGGAGATACGTTAAGTGATGATAAACATCCAGTTATCCTAGAATCAATGGACTTCCCTGACCCGGTTATTGCAGTTGCGATTGAACCGAAGACGAAAGCAGACCAAGATAAAATGGGTATTGCTTTAGGTAAGTTAGCAGAAGAAGACCCGACTTTCCAAACTGAAACGAACGAAGAAACTGGTCAGACGATCATTCACGGTATGGGTGAGTTACACTTAGATATTATCGTTGATCGTTTGAAGCGTGAATTTAAAGTTGATGCAAATGTTGGGGCGCCACAAGTTGCTTACCGTGAAACTTTCCGCCAGCCTGCTGAAGTTGAAGGTAAATTTATCCGTCAATCAGGTGGTCGTGGACAATACGGGCACGTTTGGATCAAGTTTGAGCCGAATGAACAAGGTGAAGGCTTCGAATTCGTTAATAACATCGTCGGTGGAGTTGTGCCGAGAGAATATGTACCTGCTGTTCAAGCTGGTGTTGAAGAGGCAATGGAAAACGGTGTATTAGCTGGTTATCCATTAGTCGATATTAAAGCGACATTATATGATGGTTCTTACCACGATGTCGACTCAAGTGAAACAGCATTTAAAGTAGCTGCATCAATGGCACTTAAAGCAGCGAAAAACAAATGTAACCCTGTCTTACTTGAGCCAATTATGGAAGTAGAAATTGTCGTTCCTGAAGAGTACATGGGTGACATTATGGGTGATGTAACTTCTCGTCGTGGTCGTGTAGAAGGAATGGGTGCACGCGGTAACGCTTCAGTCGTTAATGCGATGGTCCCACTTTCTGAAATGTTCGGATATGCAACTGCATTACGTTCGAACACGCAAGGACGCGGAACATACACGATGCAGTTCAGCCACTATGAAGAAGTACCTAAAAACATCTCAGAAGAAATTATTAAGAAAAATAGCGGCGAATAATTGATTTTTTCTACTAAATGCTATATAACAAAATTGTAACTAGTTATCTTCTATGGCATGATAGATAGAAGACAACTGTACAATATAAAAACTAAAAAAATCTTTTATTTATTAAGGAGGAAATATAAATGTCTAAAGAAAAATTTGATCGCTCCAAACCACACGTTAACATTGGTACATTAGGCCACGTTGACCACGGTAAAACTACATTAACTGCAGCGATTACTACAGTTATGAACAAAAGAAACGGTTCTGGAACAGCTATGGCTTATGACCAAATTGACGGTGCTCCAGAAGAGAAAGAACGTGGAATTACAATTGCGACTTCTCACGTTGAGTATGAAACAGAAAATCGTCACTATGCACACGTAGACTGCCCAGGTCACGCTGACTATGTTAAAAACATGATCACTGGTGCTGCTCAAATGGACGGTGCGATTCTAGTTGTTTCTGCTGCTGATGGTCCAATGCCACAAACTCGTGAGCACATTTTACTTTCACGTAACGTCGGTGTACCTGCATTCGTTGTTTTCTTAAACAAAGTTGACATGGTAGACGACGAAGAGCTATTAGAATTAGTAGAAATGGAAGTTCGTGACCTATTAAGCGAATACGACTTCCCTGGTGATGACGTACCTGTTATTGCTGGTTCTGCACTTAAAGCTCTTGAAGGTGACGCTGAGTACGAAGAAAAAATCGTTGAATTAATGCAAGCAGTTGATGAGTACGTTCCAAACCCAGAGCGTGACACTGACAAGCCATTCATGATGCCAGTAGAGGACGTTTTCTCAATCACTGGTCGTGGAACTGTTGCAACAGGTCGTGTTGAGCGTGGTCAAATTAAAGTCGGTGACGAAGTTGAAATCATCGGTTTAGCTGAAGCACCATCGAAAACAACAATTACAGGTGTTGAAATGTTCCGTAAGCTATTAGATTATGCTGAAGCTGGAGATAACATCGGTGCTTTACTACGTGGAGTTTCTCGTGAAGAGATTAAACGTGGTCAAGTATTAGCAGCTCCTGGAACAATTACACCACATACTAACTTTAAAGCTGAAGTTTATGTACTTTCTAAAGAAGAAGGCGGACGTCATACACCATTTTTCACAAACTATCGTCCACAATTCTACTTCCGTACGACAGACGTAACTGGTGTTGTTCAACTACCAGACGGAGTAGAAATGGTTATGCCTGGTGACAACGTTGAAATGACAGTTGAATTAATTTCACCAATCGCGATTGAAGAAGGAACACGTTTTTCAATTCGTGAAGGTGGACGTACTGTAGGATCAGGCGTTGTATCTTCTATTCAAAAATAATTTGACAGACATAGACTAAGAAGGTTACCGACCATTCGGTAACCTTCTTTCATTTTTAAAAACCTTAATAATTTCCTATTAAAAAGTAATCGTTTCCTTGATTAAAACCGTTGAAAAAGGGAAAGAATTGAGTAGAATTCTCGATTTATAAAAAAATCGTACAAATCTCCTATTTTTATTGATTTATCCTTGCATTCATAGTGAGATTTTTATATAATAAAAAATGTTGCAGTAAAAAGGCGATGAAGCGGAAGGTTGCCGACACACCCGGCCCCTTTGCCATGGCAGGGAGTAGGGAAATTTCCGCTGAGTATGTCTGTTTATTAAGATAGGCGAAAAGGAGGGAAAGTAATGGCAAAAGAGAAAATTCGTATTCGATTAAAGGCGTTTGATCACCGTATTTTAGATCAATCTGCTGAAAAAATCGTAGAAACGGCAAAACGTTCAGGAGCAGATGTTTCTGGTCCAATTCCATTGCCGACAGAGCGCTCTGTATATACAATCTTACGTGCAGTACACAAATATAAAGATTCACGTGAACAATTTGAAATGCGTACACATAAACGTTTGATTGATATTTTGAGCCCAACACCACAAACAGTGGATTCTTTAATGCGTTTAGATTTACCATCTGGCGTAGATATTGAAATCAAATTATAAAGTTGAATTAAATAGGAGGTGTGACGGATGGCGAAAGGAATCTTAGGACGCAAAATCGGAATGACGCAACTATTTACTGAAGAAGGCATTCTCGTACCAGTCACAGTTGTTCAAGCAGAAGGAAACATCGTATTACAAAAGAAAACAGTTGAAAATGACGGGTATGAAGCGATTCAAATCGGTTTTGCGGATAAGAAGGAAAACCGTACGAATAACCCTGAAAAAGGGCATGCTGAAAAAGCAGAAGCAAAGCCTAAGCGCTTCGTTCGCGAAATCCGTAACGTAAATCTTGACGAGTTTGAAGTCGGTCAAGAATTAAACGTGGATATTTTTGAGCCAGGCGAAAAAGTAGACGTAACTGGTACATCAAAAGGTAAAGGATTTCAAGGGTCAATCAAAAGACACGGACAAAGTCGTGGGCCAATGTCTCACGGTTCAAGATATCATCGTGGACCAGGTACGATGGGTGCAGTTGATCCATCCCGTGTGTTCAAAGGTAAAAAGTTACCTGGACAAATGGGTGGCGAAACAGTAACGATTCAAAACTTAGAAATTGTTAAAGTCGATACTGAAAACAACTTAATCCTCATTAAAGGAAATGTACCAGGAGCAAAAAAATCATTTGTAAAAATTTCAAGTGCAGTTAAGGCTAAATAACGACGAAGGGAGGATATGTCATGCCTAAAGTAGCACTATACGATCAAAAAGGAACTCAAGTGGGCGATTTCGAACTGCAAGATGGCGTATTCGGAATTGAACCTAATGAAACAGTTTTACATGAAGCGGTCGTTATGCAAAGAGCATCCTTACGTCAAGGAACTCATAAAGTAAAAAATCGTTCTGAAGTTCGTGGCGGTGGACGTAAGCCATGGCGTCAGAAAGGAACAGGTCGTGCGCGTCAAGGGTCGATTCGTTCACCACAATGGGTCGGTGGCGGAGTCGTATTTGGACCGACACCTCGTAGCTATAGTACGAAAATGCCGAAAAAAGTACGCCGTTTAGCGTTACGTTCAGCATTATCTTCTAAAGTTAAAAATGACAATATTTACGTTTTAGAAGATTTAAATATTGAAGCGCCAAAGACGAAAGAAATCGTTAATTTACTTAATAATTTCGAAGCTGAAAAAGCATTGATCGTCACATCTGATAGAGACGAAAATGTTGTTCGTTCAGCTAATAACCTTCAAGGCGTGCATGTTCTAACAGTAGAACAAATCAATGTGTTAGATATATTGAAGTATGATAAGCTGTTCATCACGAAGGAAGCAGCTGAAAAAGCAGGGGAGGTGCTTTCATAATGAAAGATCCAAGAGATATTATTAAGCGCCCAGTAATTACCGAACACTCTGCAGACTTAATGGCTGATAAAAAATATACATTCGAAGTTTCAACTAAAGCAAACAAAACAGAAATAAAACAAGCAGTTGAGTCTATTTTTGGTGTTAAAGTTGTAAAAATCAATACGTTTAATTTAAAAGGGAAGTTTAGAAGAATGGGACAGTACGGTGGCTATCGTCCAAACCGTAAAAAAGCTGTCGTTACACTATCCGAGGATAGTAAAGATTTAGATTTCTTTGAAGCGTAATAAGTATAGAAGAAAAAATTAGAAGGAGGGAAACATGATGGCGATGAAAAAATATAAACCGACTAGTAATGGGCGTCGTAATATGACAACTTTAACAAATGAAGAAATTACGACAGATCAGCCTGAAAAATCCTTGTTAGCACCTTTAAATAAACGTGCTGGACGTAACAATCAAGGAAGAATTACGGTTCGTCATCAAGGTGGAGGACATAAACGTCAATATCGTTTAATCGATTTCAAACGTGACAAAGATGGAATACCAGGTCGCGTTGCTACGATAGAATACGATCCAAACCGTTCTGCAAACATTGCATTAATCCATTATGCAGACGGTGAAAAACGTTATATCCTTGCACCAAAAGGTTTAAAAGTAGGTCAAGAAATTATGTCTGGCGAAGAAGCAGACATTAAAGTAGGTAATGCACTACCTTTAAATAAAATTCCAGTAGGTTCTACCGTTCATAATATTGAGCTTAAACCAGGTCGCGGCGGACAATTAGTTCGTTCAGCTGGATCAGAAGCACAAATTTTAGGTAAACAGGATGAAAAATATATCCTCGTCAGACTTGCATCTGGTGAGACACGCATGATTTTAGGTACTTGCCGTGCAACAATCGGTCAAGTTGGTAATATCGAGCATGAGCTTATCCGTGTTGGTAAAGCGGGACGTAGCCGTTGGAAAGGTATTCGCCCAACTGTTCGTGGATCTGTTATGAACCCTAACGATCACCCACACGGTGGTGGTGAAGGAAAAGCACCAATCGGTATGCCTTCTCCAGTTTCGCCATGGGGTAAACCAACTCTTGGTCTGAAAACTAGAAAACGTAATAAACCGTCGGATAAATACATTGTACGCCGTCGTAAAAAATAATTTAAACGAGCGTTTTTAATGAATGGAAGGAGGTTAATTCATGGGTCGTAGTTTGAAAAAAGGGCCTTTCGCTGATGATCATTTATTAATTAAAATTAAAAAAATGAACGATGAAAACAAAAAGCGAGTAATTAAAACTTGGTCTCGTCGTTCTACTATATTTCCAGACTTTGTAGGTCATACAATTGCCGTATATGACGGTCGGAAACACGTGCCAGTTTATGTTACTGAAGACATGGTTGGCCATAAGCTTGGTGAATTTGCACCAACACGTACGTTTAAAGGCCATTCCGGTGACGATAAGAAAACAAAACGCTAATTGAGAGGAGGTTAGCACGATGCAACAAGCTAAAGCTGTAGCTAAAACAGTCCGTATTGCTCCTCGTAAAGCTCGTTTAGTCATAGACTTAATTCGAGGCAAAGAAGTAGGAGAAGCTTACGCTATATTAGCACATACGAACCGTGGAGCATCACCTATTATTGAAAAAGTATTAAAGTCTGCTGTTGCGAATGCAGAGCATAACTATGAATTAGATGCGGAAAATCTCTTTGTTAAAGAAGCTTTCGTTAACGAAGGTGTCACTTTAAAAAGATTTCGTCCACGTGCACAAGGTCGTGCATCATCGATTAATAAAAGAACAAGCCATATAACAATTGTGGTATCAGAAAAAAAGGAGGGATAGTCAGTGGGTCAAAAAATTAACCCAAAAGGTCTTCGTGTAGGTATTATTCGTGACTGGGAATCAAAATGGTATGCTGAAAAAGATTACGCTGATTTATTACATGAAGATATTAAAATTCGTGAATATATCTTTGACCGCTTAGCAGATTCAGCTGTATCTCATATTGAAATTGAGAGAGCTGCTAACCGCGTTAACATATCGATCCACACTGCAAAGCCAGGAATGGTCATCGGAAAAGGTGGATCTGAAGTAGAAGCTCTACGTAAAAATATTAGTGAATTAACAGGTAAACGTGTTCACATTAATATCGTAGAAATTAAAAAACCAGAATTAAATGCAAAATTAGTAGCTGACAACATTGCTCGTCAATTAGAAAACCGTGTGTCTTTCCGTCGGGTACAAAAGCAAGCCATTCAACGTGCGATGCGTGCAGGTGCTAAAGGAGTTAAAACTCAAGTTTCTGGTCGTCTAGGTGGAGCTGATATCGCTCGCGCTGAACAATACAATGAAGGGACAGTACCACTTCACACATTACGTGCAGACATCGATTACGGAACTGCAGAAGCAGATACAACGTACGGTAAATTAGGTGTCAAAGTGTGGATTTATCGTGGTGAAGTCCTTCCAACTATAACTGATAAAAAATAGGAAGGGGGATCAGCAATATGTTAATGCCTAAACGTGTAAAATATCGTAAGCCACACCGTGTAAGTCTTAAAGGACGTGCTAAAGGTGGAACAGAAGTAAGTTTCGGTCAATATGGATTACAGGCACTTGATGGTGCTTGGATTACAAGCAGACAAATTGAGGCGGCTCGTATTGCGATGACTCGTTATATGAAACGTGGCGGTAAAGTATGGATCAAAATATTCCCGGATCGTCCTAAAACCGCTAAACCGTTAGAAGTACGAATGGGATCTGGTAAAGGGGCACCTGAAGAATGGGTATCTGTCGTCAAACCAGGTAAAATAATGTTTGAAATTGGTGGAGTTAGTGAAGAAGTTGCACGCGAAGCGCTTCGTTTAGCATCTCACAAACTACCGGTTAGATCGAAGTTTGTAAAACGTGAAGAAATTGGTGGTGAAAGCAATGAAAGCTAATGAAATTAGAGAATTAACCACT
>CALKAL010000092.1 GCA_937983065.1 uncultured Bacillaceae bacterium
TCTGGAATAAGTTCAAATCCTTCAACAAGTGGGTTCTCTTCTAATTCAATCATTAAGTAAGTCTTCCCACTCATTTGTACTTGGCGTACATACCTTAAATCTTCGGGACTAACAGAAATATTCGCCGCCTTCGTTTCAATTTTAATCGATTTTTTATTAAATTTCGGGATGACATTACTTGCTTTAAACTCGTATCGTTCATCCTCAATTACTGTTTTAAATGCTTCTTCAACCTTTTCTGTATTAACATCTTTTACACCGCTACTAGCTAAAACATTACCTACATCTTTATAATCTAGCATCGGTGCTTCCTCTTCTTCATTTTCTTCGATTGTACGGTAAATTTCATCATAAACATTAGATAATACAGTCGTATTTATTTTTTCACCAGCAACTTTTTTCACAATCTCTTCAAAGACCATTTTATCTTCTTTAGCTGTCATAATCTCTTCTGCATTAAGTACTTCTTCAATAAAATGATAATCTAGTTCATTTGCCTTCCCAGCAGCGTATAAAACATGGTTAACATCAGCTGCATTGTCCGTAAAACAAGGAAATAGAAAGCCTGAGAGGGGCTTTTTTAAGTTAATTATCGGATCGACGACGATATTGTATTTAAATTCTTTTTCAACGTAATCAAAAAGTAATTCTTTTTTTGGGTCTTGCGTGCGATTCAAACTACATAAAATAAACGAATGAGAATAAACTGTATCTCCAGCACTTTCATCGTTGTCATCACTTTGAGATTTCATCGGCTTCAAATACTCTCCACGAATAAACGTAATAACGATATCCATTTCATATTGCTTGTCTTGAAGCATTTTGTTTACAATTTTAAGCATTTGTTCAGTCCATGCTTCACTTTCTTGACTTAGAAGTCCTTGATGAAGTATAAGTTGACTGCTGTCTTTTACATTATGTTTAAATTTTAATTCAAATAGTTTTTCATCTAACTGACCACTTAAAACTTTTTTAAAGTTTTCCATAAATAACTCTTGTTGTTCCTGCTCTAGCATTTCAAAAGGAAGACTTTCATAATGGTAAATATCACTCGATTCTTTCATAATGTATACGTTAAAAATATCTTTTACTTTTAAAGCTTCATTATCTACTTTAAATTGTTTCCGTATGTTTGCGATGTCTTTTTTGTTCAAAATTCGTTCACTCCTAAGCTGTCATTTACGAATACATTTAATTATTGTAACATAAAAATCAATCAATCTATCGATTGTAATAAACTTAGAAGCGAATAAAAATATAGCTTTAGATCTCTATGATTGAGAGCTAAAGCCGTTTTGTTTATTTCTTATTAATCCGATATAGATCGATCGTTTTATACCCTTTTGATAAAATGTCCACCATCTGATCTTGCCTCTTTTGAAGAGTTTTTTCTTGCTTAGCCGAAAATATATGTCGAGCCCAATCTCTTCGATATTCTGGAGTTAACTCTTGATAAAATTTTAGTTCATTTGGATGATTGGCTAATATTTGTTCAATATCTTTAACATGTTTCTCATAATCAACGACAGATTGACTCGCAATCTTCGTCTTTTTTGCTTTTTTCTTTTCATCTTTGATTCCTACTACGGTAAATATTAAGAGTATAGCATAGCATTAATCTAATTTATATTGTTGTTATTATTTTTCAAAATAATACGCAGCTTCACCTTAATATACTCATGGCTCAAATCTATTAATTCATTTTTTAGATTAATAAATGCTATCATATAATGTAGCACTTTTGAAAGGTTGACTTTAAATGACGAAACCACTCCAACAAGATTTTACACAAGGAAATATATTGAAACAGTTAATCACTTTTTCTGGACCTTTAATATTAGCTAATCTTCTCCAAACATCTTATCAATTGATTGATAGTTTATGGGTTGGAAACTTAATTGGAGACGATGCCCTAGGTTCGGTTTCAATCTCAAGTACTATCATCTTCATTGTCTTAGCTTTCGTTTTAGGTATAAATAACGCACAGTTGACGATACTATCTCAACAAAGAGGAAAAGATAGTGAGGACGGTTTACGCCGTTACCTTAATGCGTTTGTCGTTATACTTTCAATTCTAGCAATTGTCATGGGGATTCTCGGGTTCTTTTTTGCTGAACTTTTACTAAATCTTATTGGGACACCGAAAGAAATGGTTGCCGGGGCAAAAACTTATTTACAAATAAACTTTTTAGGGATTATCTTTTTAGTCGGTTACAATTTTATTAGTACTGTATTACGATCTTTAGGAGATAGTAAAACACCGTTAAGAATTGTCGCATTAGCGGTTAGTTTAAACATTGTCCTCGACCCGCTGTTTATTTCCGGATTTAATTTTGGAATTGCTGGTGCCGCCTATGCGACAATTGTTTCACAAGCTTTATCTTTCCTAATCGGTTTATATTTTATTTTAAAACGGGGACTTGCACCATTTTCGGTACCATTTTTACCGAAAAAAGAAGAAGTCAAACTTATATTAAATTTGGGGATTCCTGGTGGATTGCAAAGTACAATATTTTCTACAGGATCAGCCGCTATTATGAGTGTAGTGACATCCTTTGGCCCTGCAGTTGTTGCAGGTTATAGTGCAGCTCAACGTATAGACAGTCTCATTATGTTACCTGCTCATGCCTTAGGAACAGCAGTAAACAGTATGGCCGGTCAAAATATTGGAAAGGGAAATATGAAGCGTGTAAATCAAATTGCAAAAACTGCAATTCTATACAATTTTGCAATCATGACAGCTTTAGGACTTTTTGTCATCGCGTTTGGACGTTATGGAGTTGTCTTATTTATTAGTGAGGAAGAAGCAATTCAATTCGGAACAAGATTTATTCAAATTATTGCTCTGACCTTCCCGTTTTTAGGAATTAACTTCGTATTAAATGGAATCGTTCGGGCATCAGGGGCAATGTACCAAGTGCTCGTCTTGAATATTATTTCATTTTGGGTATTACGAGTTCCATTATCTGCTCTTTTTGCAAACCTATTTGGTGAAGTCGGAATTGCAATCGGAATGGGAACGAGTTTTATCATTAGTAGTGTCCTAGCTTTCCTATATTTCAAATATGGAAAATGGCGTGAGAGAGTGTTGTTTAAGGAATCTAATTAGTTGAAAAATCTAATAAATTTGATTTCACCTTTTGTATATTGAGGGCTGTTAAATCGGCATAAGAAGCATGTAGACAAATAAAATGCCTTTTAAACAGCCCTTTTAATTTATTCTATTACTTAATATTTGCTACATCGTAAATATAACTTTCCCGTACTGTTCTCGCCTTTGCTTTGTCGTAGTTATACTTAAAACATTGCCTACAATTTCAACATCGACAAAGCCATGATCTAGCTCAAAGACGAGCCGTTGTAATATTTCAACATCTGTGTTTTTAAAACCATATCCGTATACTCTCATAATTAAATTATTTTTAAAATAGTAGTGAGAGCCATCAACAATATGTTCCTCTGGTAGAACTTCTTGGTCTCTCATATATTTTAAAGGGTCCGGTTTGTTTTGCTCATAGATGAGGAGGTGATCATCTCCTTCTTCATCTTCAAAACATTCTAGTCTCCAATAAATATATTCTAAAGTTTTCGGGTTTACAAATCTTAATATTGGTGAATTAGTTAGAAAGGCAAGGCCATCATCTTCATGGGTTACAGTGAAACTTTTTGCGTACAAATCTTTTAAAATAAAACGGTTAATAGATTTTAAATTTTTCCACTCAGTCATTAATATTACCTCCTTTCATATTCAAACTTCCTTACGCCTTTTTGTATAATTTTACCTTGTAATTACCACAAAAAAAAGAGCTGATTATAATTAACCAGCTCTCTAACACTATACTCCTTGAGCTACCATCGCATTAGCTACTTTCATGAAACTTGCGATATTCACACCGGCAACTAGATTATCTGAACTGCCATAAGTGTCGGCAGCTTCCATACTTTCGTTAAATATATTTTTCATAATCTGTTTTAAGCGTTCATGTACTTCTTCCTTCGACCAGGAGACACGCATATTATTTTGCGCCATCTCTAAAGCTGATACAGCAACCCCACCAGCATTCGCTGCTTTAGCTGGAGCAAAAAGGATATCTTTCTTTAGGAAATAGTCAATTGCTTCAATTGTACACGGCATATTAGCACCTTCGCCAATAGCGATAACTCCGTTTTTCACTAATTCCCTAGCATTTTTCTCATTAATTTCATTTTGAGTTGCGCATGGAAGAGCAATATCGCAAGGTACTTCCCATATGGCGTTACATCCTTCAACATATGTCGCGTCTGGATGATAATTTAAATATGTTTCAATTCGTTCTTCTCTATCTTCTTTTATTTGTTTAATCGTATCAATGTTAAGTCCGTTCGCATCATAAATGTATCCACACGAGTCACTACAAGCAACGACTTTCGCGCCATGTTCTATCGCCTTTTCCATCGCATAAATAGCGACATTACCCGAGCCAGATACAATAACCGTTTTCCCTTGAAAACTTTCACCTTTATTTTTAAGCATTTCTTCAACAAAATAAACCGTTCCATATCCTGTTGCTTCTTTCCGTCCGATACTGCCATCAAATTCAAGGGGCTTTCCTGTTAACACGCCAGGCTCATAACGATTTTTTAGCTTTTTATAATGCCCGAATAAATAACCAATTTCTTTTGCTCCGACACCGATATCCCCAGCTGGAACGTCAATATCTGCTCCAATATGACGACTTAATTCATTCATAAAGCTTTGACAGAATCGCATAATTTCAAAATCGGATTTTCCTTTAGGATCAAAATCAGATCCACCTTTTCCTCCACCGAGGGATAAGTTAGTTAATGCATTTTTAAATGTTTGTTCAAAACCTAGAAACTTTATGATACTCGAATTAACTGTCGGATGAAAACGGAGTCCACCTTTGTAAGGACCGAGTACACTATTAAATTGCACACGAAAGCCGCGATTAACTTGCACGCGTCCGTCATCGTCCGTCCAAGGAACTTGAAACGTAATCATTCGCTCTGGTTCCACAATTCGTTCTAAAATATTATGTTTTATAAAAATGGGATGTTGGATTAACACAGGTTTAATCGTTTCGAACATTTCTTTTACGGATTGTAAAAATTCAAATTCACCGTGATTACGATTTTGTACCTTTTCAAAGACAGCATCGACATAACGATTCACTTGTTCTTCTTTCAGATCTTTAATTTGTCTAGCTGACATAATAAAACTCCTCACGTTTTAAACTTTCCTTTCTCCCTATCTCTATTTTATAATGAAATAAACAATCGATACAATATAACAATAGCATTAAATCAATGCATTTAACGCATGAGTGGGGTGTTTTTTGTGGAATTTCGTCAATTATCATACTTTTTAGAAGTAGCCAAAAGGGAACATATGACTGAAGCAGCCGAAGCATTACACGTTGCTCAATCGTCTGTTAGTCGGTCAATTCATAATTTAGAACAAGAGCTCGGCGTTAACTTATTCATCCGTGAAGGACGTAATGTAAGGCTTACACCGATAGGGAAAGTATTTTATGAACGGGCGAAGTTAATTCAACACTTGATGGACGAATCGAAAAGGGAAATCCAAGAATTCCTCGATCCGAATAAGGGGACGGTCCGGATCGCTTATCTTGTTAGTATGATGGTTTATACGATCCCTTCTATGATCGCTTCGTTTCAAAAAAATTATCCTGAAGCAAAATTCGAGATGAGAAGTGGAAATTTTAACGAATTAATTAACGGAATTAAAAATGGAAACTATAATATTGCTATAACCGCTCCTGTACCGGATGATGAAAAAGATCCATTAATAAAGAGTCAAGTGTTATTTAATGAAAATATCGTTGCCCTTCTTCCCCTTAGACATCCATTAGGAAAACAAAGGGAAATCACTTTACTCGAATTAAAAAATGATTCTTTTATAACGTTGCCAAAAAGCGATATGTTACACGAACTAGTTTTAAGAGCATGTAAACAATCAGGCTTTGAGCCGAAAATCGCCCTTGAAGGAAGTGATGTTAATGCGGTAAAGGGACTTGTAGCTGCTGGATTAGGTGTGGCATTACTTCCAGAAATGGCGCTCATTGATAACATTCCAAGATCAACGGTTGCCGTCCGAATCATTCACCCTTTGATTACTCGGCCAGTCGGAGTCGTTACATCGACTGAAAGAAAACTACTACCGACAGAACAATTATTTTACGACTTTCTTATAGAATATAGTGAACGGTTAGAAAGATTTAGAGGGTAGATTTTACAATGTTTAAATTCTATATTTTTTTCAAAGCAGGTAAATACTTTTTTATATAGTGCCAGTTTACTTGAACTTCAATTGGCTCCCTTAGAGATTAGTGAGATTATTTTAAGACTGGTTTAGTAAAAAAGGATACGGTCACATCGAACCCGTATCCTTATCAATAAAATTAATTTAATTTTAATCCTCTTCAGCTGGATGAGTTGCTTCGTAAATTAGTTCATTAAGCTCATCCACATATGATTGTTTTACTTTATCGCTCCATTTAAATTGCTTCGCCATATAATTGACTACTGAATCTTTATGCTGTTTTACCCAATCCATATTAAAGAAATAAGCTGCCGTTCTCCGGACAAAAAAGTCAGCCGGATGATGGACCATCTCATAGTCGATTGCATATTTTAAACAAGCATAGACGACCGGATTTAAATTCGTTTCCTCTTGCTTATAATTAGAATAATACTTATAAACTTTATCAACATTTGAACCGTACCGCTGAACTAACATGTTTGCATCCTCTTCAGATAAACCAAGCTCCGTTCCTTCTTTAACTTTTTCATCGATAAAATTTACGAATCCTTCAGAACCATTGACATCTCCACCAGAGATCGGTAAATGTTTTGTTTTTGATGATCCAAAAGATAGTCCTTCTTCTTTTGCTAACTGTTTAGAAACTAAATCTACAATACTTTCGGCCATTTTTCGGTATCCCGTTAATTTACCTCCGGCTATCGAAATTAGTCCAGAATCTGAAACAAAGATTTCATCTTTACGAGATATTTCTGATGGATCTTTACCTTCTTCATGGATGAGTGGTCGAATTCCGGCCCAACTAGATTCGATATCATCTTCAGTGATATCCACATTTGGAAACATATATTTAATCGCTTTTAAAACATAATCTCTATCCTCATACGTCATTTTCGGATTAGCTTTATCACCTTTATAAAATGTATCCGTTGTTCCGACGTACGTCTTACCATCACGGGGAATCGCGAAAATCATCCGTCCACCTGGCTCATCAAAATAGATTGCTTGTTTTAGTGGGAATTTCTTCTGATCAAAAACGAGGTGAATTCCTTTCGTTAATTGAAGTGTTTTACCTTTTTTCGATTGATCGATTTCTCGAATCTCATCTACCCACGGACCCGTAGCATTAACGATTTTTTTAGCTTTAAATTCATAGGCTGTTTCATTGATTAAATCTATGACGTCGACTCCGACAATTTTCCCATCGTTATAAATTAAGTTGTTCACTTTCATATAGTTAAGAGCGTATGCACCTTTCTCGACGGCTTTTTTCATAATTTCTAATGTTAGACGAGCATCATCAGTTTTATATTCAACATAATAACCAGCACCCCGCATTCCGTCTTTTTTCAATAATGGCTCTCGTTTTAAAGCTTCTTCAGGTTTAAACATTTTTCTTCGCTCACTCTTTTTAACGCCAGCTAAAAAATCATAAATTTTAAGTCCGATGTTCGTCGTGAATGGTCCAAACGTTCCTCCTTTATAAAAAGGAAGTATCATCCACTCCGGAGTTGTCACATGAGGACCATTTTCATAAACAATCGCTCTTTCTTTACCGACTTCTGAAACAACTCCGATTTCAAATTGAGCTAAATATCTGAGTCCACCGTGTACTAATTTTGTAGACCTACTCGATGTACCTGCTGCGAAATCTTGCATTTCAAAAACAGCAACTTTCATTCCTCGTGTTATCGCATCTAATGCAATACCTGCTCCTGTTATTCCACCTCCAATAACGATTAAATCTAAAGATACTTTTTCAATTTGCGATTTTATATCAGCACGTTTTAAATTCGTAAAGTTCATCAGTATTCCATCCCTTTCTTATGTTTTCCTATTTTTAACAATAAAAAAAGACCATAAATCTCCCTCAATCCCCCTAATTGGAATTAAGAATAATATGGTCTCTCGAATTTCTCCATCCTATTTATTAACTTGTTAATTAAATTATACCACTACTGATATACCGTGAAAAGTATTTCAAACTAAAGTGCTATACCCCATCTATTTAAACATTTGCGTCGCTTTTACGGCTACTTTCCATCCATCATAAAGCTCTCCTCGTTTTTCTTCACTTAAAGCTGGGGTAAACGTTTGATCCTTTTTCCACTGGTCGACAATTTCTTCTTTACTTGACCAAAATCCAACGGCTAATCCTGCTAAAAATGCCGCTCCTAAGGCAGTTGTTTCGTTAATGATTGGTCGTTCTACAGTTACACCTAAAATATCACTTTGAAACTGCATTAAAAAATTATTTTTTACTGCGCCACCATCGACTCGTAATGATTTTAAATCAATATTTGAGTCTGCAACCATCGCTTCCAATACATCCCTCGTTTGATAAGCTAGGGATTCTAATGTTGCACGGATAAAATGTTCCTTCGTTGTACCACGAGTTAAGCCAAAAACAGCTCCTCTCGCTTCACTGTCCCAATAAGGTGTGCCTAACCCAACAAAAGCAGGTACGACATAAACTCCTTCCGTCGAATCAACACGGGTTGCGTAATTTTCACTATCAGGTGCTTCATTTATCATCCTTAAACCATCTCTTAACCATTGAACTGCTGACCCCGCTACAAAAGTACTTCCTTCAAGGGCATATTCTACTTCTCCATTTAATCCCCAGGCAATCGTCGTTAACAAACCGTGTTTCGACTGAACTTTTTGTTCTCCTGTATTCATTAACATAAAACAGCCAGTACCATACGTGTTTTTAACCATTCCTTTTTCAAAGCAAGCTTGTCCAAAAAGTGCAGCTTGTTGGTCCCCAATGACACTCGCAATTGGAACATTGTAACCGAAGAAATGATAATCTACAGTCTCAGCGTATATTTCCGATGACGATTTTACTTCTGGTAACATTGATTTTGGTACCGTTAAAATATCAAGTAACTCCTCATCCCACTGTAGGTCATTAATATTAAACATTAACGTACGGGAAGCGTTCGAATAATCGGTCACATGAACTTTACCACCTGAAAATTTATACACTAACCACGTATCAATCGTTCCAAATAACAACTCACCGCGTTCAGCCTTTTCCCTTGCTCCGTCAACATGGTCCAAAATCCATTTAACTTTTGTCCCTGAAAAATAGGGGTCAAGTAGGAGGCCCGTTTTTTCATTAAATAAATCATTGTAGCCCTGTTCCTTTAGTTCCTGACAAATGTATTCTGATTGACGTGATTGCCAAACTATTGCATTATAGATAGGTTTACCTGTTTCTTTATCCCAAACGACGGTAGTTTCCCGCTGATTACTAATACCGATACTTGCAATGTCAGAAGCATCGACTTTTGATTTTCGCAAAACTTCCGCTACACATGCAAGAACTGAAGTCCATATTTCATTAGCATCATGTTCCACCCATCCTGGTTGAGGGTAAATTTGCTCGAATTCCTGTTGAGCGCTTGAAATAATTTCTCCAGATTTATTAAATAATATTGCACGAGAACTTGTTGTCCCTTGATCAATTGCTAATATGAATTTCCCCATAATGTCCTCTTCCTTTTTTTCTGCTTATCATTGATGTTAAAGTGAATGTTTTAATATGTAATTTTTTCTGTTTGTTATTTTGCTATCTTCTATTACTTATAAAATATGTAGACTTACATTTAATAAAGCGAGCACGGGATAATAAATTGAAACCAATTTATTACCCCATTTGCTCTACTTTAATTTTATTTATCTATTAAAGAACGGTGTATAAAGCAGTGTTTGCTAACGTAATTAATGTCATTAAAAGGGTGTTTAAAAATGCTCCTAAATAGACGTTTCCAGTTCTTCTGAAGAAATATCTATTAAAGATCGCCGCAATAATTAAAACTGGTACTAAACCAATAACAATTATTGAAGATAACGATTCACTTGGATATCCTGCAACACCTGTCGTGAAGAGTAATCCGTAGTGGTACGCTAAGTAAAGTACTAATCCACCAACAAACATGAGGATTGAAGCAATATACCCTTTCACACCTTCGAATTTCTCTCCAGCTGTATTTGCATTCACCGAAATACCGAGGATGAAGTAGAAAATAAAGAATAACGGTGCATACTTCAGCAATGCAACAAAATGATGGCTTTCAAAGGTCTTAACTGCGAATGTCCAGAGACGGAAATCAGTCTTGAACAATGCATCAATTAAGAATAACAAGCCATATCCAATAGCAACGGCGATGATTGCTGTCACTAATGAAGCAACAATTGATTTGAAGCTTACTTTAACACCATAATTTTCAATCGTTGCGCCTTCAGCTTTTTTCGTTACAAAATGATGCGTTACTAATACCATTAATGTAATGATCGCAACGTTGATCGCCCAGAATAAAATTGGGTTAGTCGTTGGTGCACCAAATAATTCTGTTGTATTAATTAAGTCTGCTTGATTTCTTAAGTAGAAATATTGAATTAAACCTAAGAAGAACATAATTAATGAAACAGTTTTTACATTTTTCTCTGCATTTTTCACTAA
>CALKAL010000093.1 GCA_937983065.1 uncultured Bacillaceae bacterium
ATAATCTCGGCTTAAAGCCTGCACCGATTTCAACACAAACGTTACAACGAGATCGCCACGCCCATTATATGGCGACTCTCGCTTTAATTGCGACATCGATTGAGAAAATGGCCGTCGAAATTCGCGGCTTACAAAAAAGTGAAACACGGGAAGTGGAAGAATATTTCGCATCGGGTCAAAAAGGCTCTTCAGCAATGCCGCATAAACGGAATCCAATTGGCTCAGAAAATATGACAGGGATGGCTCGAGTCGTTAGAGGTTACATGTTAACGGCTTATGAAAATGTCCCCCTCTGGCATGAACGGGATATTTCCCATTCTTCAGCTGAACGAATCATTATCCCTGATGCAACAATTGCGATTGATTACATGCTTCACCGTTTCGGAAACATTATAGAAAACCTCGTCGTTTTTGAAGAGAAAATGAAGAAAAATATATACCGTACATACGGATTAGTATTCTCCCAACAAGTGCTCTTATCGTTAATTGATTACGGTTTAACTCGAGAGGAAGCTTATGATCTCGTTCAACCATTAGCGATGCAAGCATGGGAAGAAGAAAAACCTTTTCCCGAGCTTGTGAAAAGCAGTGAAAAAATAAAAGAATTATTGTCTAAGGATGAGATTGAAGCATGCTTTGACCCGACGTACCATTTAAAAAATGTTGATCAAATATTTGAACGTCTCGGCTTATAAGAGGGGGCAACAAGATGACTACAACAAAACCGTTATATGAAGGTAAAGCGAAACGATTATTCGCGACAGAGGATGAACTAATATTAAAAGTTGAATATAAAAATGATTTGACTGCTTTTAACGGGGAGAAAAAAGTGTCCCATCTAGGAAAGGGAAAGTTAAATAATGCAATTTCTGCATTAATTTTTGAACAACTGACTGAAGAGGGGATTCCAAATCATTTCGTTAAGAAAATTAGTGAGACAGAACAACTCGTCAAACGTTCTAAACTTATTCCAATTGAGGTCGTCATTCGTAACGTTGCTGCTGGTAGTCTTGTGAAACGACTCGGTTTAACGGAAGGAGAAACGTTAAAAACCTCAATTGTTGAGTATTACTATAAAGACGACGCATTAAAGGATCCTTTAATTAGCGAAGATCATATTTTCCTTTTAGATTTAATTTCGGAACAAGGGCTTAAGCAAATACGAGAGCTAGCGTTAAAAGTTAACGAAAAGCTGACCGAATTATTTCTACAATGCGGATTGAGATTAATTGATTTTAAATTAGAGTTTGGCTTATTAGATGGTGAAATAATTTTAATAGATGAAATTTCCCCAGATACATGTCGTCTTTGGGACGAAGAAAGTGATGAAAAATTAGATAAAGACGTCTTTCGCCACGATTTAGGAAATGTCGTCGAAGCGTATGAGGAAGTATATCACCGATTAGAAAAGGCTATTTTAAAATAACCGTTAAATGTTAGTCCGATAACGTTTAATATTTGGAGGGATTTCGATGTTACAACATAATGAGCCGTCAGCAAAAGAAATTCAAGAAAAGAAGTTGTACTTAGAGATGGGATTAACCGATGAAGAATTTGAGAAAGTTGTCGCAATGATTGATAGACTTCCGAATTATACGGAAACAGGTATTTTCTCAGTCATGTGGAGTGAACATTGTAGTTATAAAAAATCAA
>CALKAL010000094.1 GCA_937983065.1 uncultured Bacillaceae bacterium
CGCTTCATTTCTAATTGTTCACTCTTCATTTCATTTAGAGATTTTCGAAACTCCGCTTGTTCTTCATTCGTTTTAGCTACCATTTTAATTAATTGTGAAAGCATGTCTTCAATTTTGTCTACTCGTTTTTCCATATTGGACACCCTCTCAAAATTTATGTATACCTATTATAACCGAACAGACGTTTCAAGTCAACCTTATTTTAGCAACTTAAATAATCCTTCAAAACATATAAGCAAAACATAAGAAAAAGATCTTACATACAACATATAAGACCTGACTTCAATCGCTCCACTAATCTTTCCGTTGTCGGATTTTGTCATACTCATTTAATAAATGATCGAGTAGTTGACTCATCTCTACCGTTTTTGGATGACTGAAACCGTATTCCAAACCGACCCTTATCATTTCCTGCCGAATTGTTTCAATTTCTTCGGCTAATAATACTTCTTTATTCATACCGATAATAACCCTCATCGTATTGGTAAATTAACAACCATATAAAATATATCATATCTCATACAACCTTTGTTATAAATTATTTGAAAATTAACAGATTTTTAGCATTTTTGCAATATACGATATTTAAATATTCGCACATATGACTACCTGACTAAATTATGTATGGAAATTTTCTAATGGTCAATATTTTTAGTTTAAAATAATTATTATTTAATATTTTCTCCAGTGTATGTCATACTTTTTCTCAAACATTACAACCAATAATAAACTCCAGCCTGAGAACTATTATTACGTTTCACACTGGAGTTTATGTTGTTCAAGTATTTATTTTTAGATTTGCCCTGCTAAAACATCTGTTAAAAATTCTCTTACTAATGCTAAATATTTATCTCTTTCTTCGATATGTGGTGAATGGCCACTATTTTCAAATTTAACGTAACGATTGTTCGGGATTTTTTCAGCTAATTCATCCGAATATTGTACAGGAGTTACCCAATCATGAATTCCAACTGTAATTAATGCTGGACATTTAATTTCCTTTAATCGGTCTGAAATATCATATGAATTTTTATTCACACGAAAAGCGTAATTATGCGTTTCGTAATGAAAATAAATATTGTTTAACTGCTGTTCGCCTTTTTCCTCGTCATAATTTACTGTATATAATGGTAATATCGCCCGAATCATTTCTTTAAACTCTTCATTCGACCGTACTTCACCACCAAATAACCGGTCTAGCATGTCTTCATTGATTCCTGGTAGCTCACTCTTTAAAGCGATATCTTTAGAAATGTGATTATTTTTATTATTAGCTGCCGTATCCCGGAGCATAATTGATTTAACACGCTCAGGATAGCGTAGCGCATATTCCATCGTTAAAAAACCACCGTAGCTTCCACCGAATACATGAATCTTTTCTGCGCCAACATGCTCTCTTAACGCATCGATATCCGCTGTCCACTGCTCATGCGTATATGGCGGAACTTGCGCAGATCTCCCTGAACCTCGATTATCTAGAAAAACTAACCGATAATCATCTTGTAACGAGGCAAAAGTTTTCACATCGCCACGACAATCACTCATTCCAGGTCCACCGTGAATGAAAAAAATCGTTTCACCATCTTCTTTTCCGTGCACTTCATAATAAATATTACAACCATTTAAAGTGACTTCCATCCTCAATGCCTCCCTGTTCTTAGTTTGAATTATTCCACGTCAACAGATACAAAGTCTTCTTTTATCTCACCATCTAAAAATTGACGAAGAAGCTTTTTATAAACATCGCCTTGTTCGCGGACTAAAGAATGCCCGTAATTTTCAAATAGAACAAAGGTCGAGTTTGGAATCCGGTCTGCTATTGCCTTTGAATACTCTGGCGGAATAATCCAATCGTGTTTTCCTGCTGTTACCATAGCTGGCACTTGAATATTTTCTAACTCATTTTTTAAATCAAAGTTTTTCAAGTTATTATGAAACGCCGCATTATGAGTCGCATAATGAAAATGGATGCCATCAAGCTTAGCCTTTTGTGCTTCTTTATCTTGCTTCATCGTGTAAAGTGGTAAAATGCTCGCATACAATTCTTTAAAATCTTCATTTGATTTAACTTGTCCGTCAAATAAACGAATTAAGTTATCCTTGTCAACATCCACTTTATCACTTTCAAGAGCATTGTCGATCGCTTTTAAATGATGATCATTGTCCGCAGCCGTCACATTAAGTAACAACGCTTTCGTACGTTCCGGGTACAGTAAAGCATATTCTTGAATGATAAATCCACCGTAAGATGCGCCGTGTAAAATGATTTGATCTAAGCCTAAGTGCTCCCTTAATGCATCGATATCATCTGCCCACTGTTTATGCGTATATGGCGGAACATCCGCAGACCTTCCCGAGCCACGCATATCGATAAAAACGAGATAATAATCATCTTCAAGCTCACCAAAAGTCGCTATATCCCCACGACAATCACCTAAGCCAGGCCCACCGTGGATAAAAAAGATAGAATCCTTCCCATCCTTTTCACCCTTCGTCTCATAATAAATCTCACAACCATTAATGACTGTTTTCAAAAATGTTACCTCCTCTATTTACGAATCAATAAACGCTATCTTTTTCAACCTATTATTCTATTTATTTTTTCTGGTATTTCGGATCTAAAATGTCTCTTAATCCATCGCCTAAAAAGTTATAAGCTAAAACGACAAGGGTAATGGCAACTCCAGGTAAAATACCTAAAATCGGCTCTGTCCAAATATACTGCTGAGCATTTTGTAACATATTACCCCAAGTAGCTGTCGGCGGTTGAATACCTAAACCGAGATAACTAATCGCACTTTCACTTAAAATTGCCCAAGCAATTCCGAGGGTACTTGAAACGATGACCGATGGAATAATTTGCGGAACAACGTGTTTTAATAACGTTCGAATTGAGGACGAGCCCATTGAGGCAGATGCTTCAACGAATTCACTTTCCTTCCATCGTAACGTTTCACCATAGATGACTCTCGCAATTTCCATCCATGATGTGAGGGCAATGACGATAATAACCATGAACGGACTTTTCCCTAACACCGTTAATGCAACTAAAACGAGGAAAAAGTTCGGTACAGATAACATGGCCTCAGTGAATCGCATTAAAATCGTATCGATCCATCCACCGAAATAGCCCGCGATTGCGCCGATTAAACCACCGACGATTACAGTAAATACCATCGAGGCAAAACCGACTAATAACGTAATTTGACCACCAGCTAGCATCCGACTAAAAACATCCCGACCTAAATCATCGGTTCCTAAAGGATGTTCAAGTGACCAACTAGCTAGCGCATTTCTCGGGTCCGTACTATCTGGATTCACCGTCCATATAAAAGGACCGAGAAAAACAACGACGTGAATTAGAACTAAAAAGATCAGTGCAATGAATGCAACCTTATTTTTAGAAAGCTCCTTTAAAAAAGAACGAAAGCGTGGTTCTCGCTTAACGGCTTTAATTTCAACTTCTTGTGCTTGGCTCATTTAAACACCCCCTAGTTTCCAATATTTTTAACTCTCGGATCAACTTTTGAATAAACAATATCGACGATGAAATTACTTAATATAACCATCGCTGTTACAATAACTGTGACACCCATTACTAAGTTATAATCCCTTGCCTGGGCTGCCTCAACGATTAAACGTCCCATACCTGGCCAACCGAACACAGATTCAACAATAACTGTTCCACTCAACATTCGGGGAATTAATACACCGATAATTGAAATGACAGGGATTAACGCATTTCTTAGTGCATGTGAATAAACGACTGTCTTTTCCTTTAACCCTTTCGCCCGTGATGTACGAATATAATTTTGCGAAATGACTTCTAACATTGACGAACGGGTAAAACGAACGATTGTCGGTAAAGTGGCCGTTGATAAAATAACAACAGGCATAATATACCGGCTAAACGACTCAAAAAGGGTATCTCCCCCTACACCGGAAGACGGAAGCCAACCGAGTGTCACGGAAAATAGTAAAATCATCATAATCCCTAACCAAAACGACGGGACGGATAAGCCGATCACACTCCCAAAATTAATGAGGTGATCCTTCCACGTATTTCTATTTTTCGCTGATATAATCCCAACGACAATGCCGATAATAACTGAGAAAAGTATCGTCCATAATCCGAGCTTTAACGTATAAGGAAACCGCTCAGCAATCCGGTCCATAACAGGTTGTCCCGTTGAAAAAGAAACACCTAAATCTCCTTGAAATGCATTAGCGACCCAATGACCATACCTAACGACAACGTGATCGTTTAAGCCGAGCTGTTCAGCAATCGCTTCCCGTTCTGCTTCTGTTGCATCCATTCTCATCATCGAGGAGGGGCCTCCAGGAGCTAGATTCATAAGGAAAAAAGTTATGGCTGTCACAATAAATAGTAAAATGATGCTTTGCCATAAACGTTTTATCGCAAATTGTAACAATTAGAATCCTCCTCTCCATAAAACTTTGATGTTTATTGCTCCTATATGTGCAAATGTTTTTTCAATTAATGATTCAATAGTTTCGTTCGTTGTTATAATGACTAC
>CALKAL010000095.1 GCA_937983065.1 uncultured Bacillaceae bacterium
CTACCAGTTAACGCCCCGAAAGTTCCAATCCGAACAGCCCAACATCGCGGACAAATGGACTTTCATAAGCCAGAAGAACTTGGTGAAAATCATCATATTAATTATGAGCCTTCGATGAAAGGTGGACTTCAAGAAACGGGACAAGAGGAACAAATCCCGCATGAACCACCTTATAATGCTAAAAGATTAAGTGCTCCTATTGATCGACCGAATAACTATGGACAAGCTGGTGAAACATTTAGACAATTTGAGGATTGGGAGCGGGAAGAATTAGTTAAAAACTTGTCTGAGGCATTAGCGATTTGTGATAAACGAATTCAAGACGCAATGGTTCATCATTTCACGCAAGCTGATGAAGATTACGGACGCCGTGTGAAGGAAGGCATCGAAAAAGTAATGAAGGAAATGGAAGAGAGTAAGAGTGAATACAAGGTTCCAGGACGAGAAGCGGGTAAATCGAAATTCGGCCAAGGTTCGATTGCAGCGAATGAGGCAGTCGACGAAGCAGTGAAAAAGGGTCATGAAGCTGATCCGTATTAATAAAATAATTTTCAAACCTCTTATGACAAAAATTGTTATAAGAGGTTTTTTTGATATTATCGTAATCATCTTTAAATCCAAAAAAATATGTTAGAAAAAAATCAGGACTTTTTTGTTCTGGTTTTTTAAATTATACCATTGACAATATGTGCATATTGTATATACTGTATATATGCTCTACATACACAATTTAATTTTTGGAGAGATTTAATTGGAAGCTAAGACAATAAAACGACGTTGGATTATCATCATTAGTGTTTTTATCATTTTGCAAGTTTATTTTATGCTCGTTGATGGAACGGGATATGAGCCTAGAATTAATGACAGTAATAACTTTTTGTTTGAAACGTTTAGAGCCATTTTGAATTCTAAACTATTTACTAAATGGATCACGTTTTATTCTTATCCGTTTTTTAATTTGACAACAGCACTTTTTATAGTAGCAATCATCTTTCAAGCAATACATGATATTTATACTATGACTAAAATGAGGGAATCGAATGAAAGTTATTATTTCTAATCATTCAAAGGAACCGATTTATGAGCAGATTACTAATCAAATAAAGTCGTCGATTTTGTCTGGTGAATTAACAGAAGGATCAGCACTACCTTCTATGAGACAGCTTGCTAAAGATTTGCAAATTAGTGTGATTACAACGAAGCGGGCTTATGAAGAGTTAGAAAAAGCGGGCTTTATTTATTCAATCGTTGGAAAAGGCTCCTTTGTCGCAGAGCAGAATTTAGAAGTAATCCGCGAGAAAAAATTAAAAGTCGTTGAAGAACAATTAGCAGCCGTTATAACAAATAGCAAGGAAATTGGATTGTCGCTCAATGAACTTCAAGAATTGTTAACGATATTATTTGAGGAGTGAACAGGATGGAAACGATTGTTGAATTAGAAAATGTAACGAAGGAATTTAAAGGTTTTTCAATTAAAAATATGAATTTACAAGTTAAGCAAGGGTTTGTAACAGGGTTTATTGGAGAAAATGGAGCAGGGAAGTCGACGACAATTAAACTGATGATGAATTTATTAAAGCCTGACTCAGGTAAAGTGAAGCTATTCGGATTAGATTATAATCAACACGAAAAAGAAATTAAGGAACGGATCGGGTTTGTATATGACGGTAATGTATTTTTTGAAGGACTTAATTTAAGAGATATAAAACGAATTGTCGCACCAGCTTATAAACGCTGGGATGATGAACTATTTTATCGTTATGTTGAACAATTCCATTTACCTTTAAATAAAGCGATAAAAACCTTTTCAAAAGGAATGCAAATGAAGGCATCTTTAGCCATCGCCCTCTCACACAATGCCGAGCTGATCATAATGGATGAGCCAACTGCTGGGTTAGATCCTATTTTTCGGCGGGAGTTATTAGAACTATTGCAAGAATTAATGGTTGATGGTAAACGTACGATTTTTTTCTCTACACACATTACGACTGATTTAGATCGGATAGCTGACTATATCGCGTATATTCATGATGGTGAGTTAGTCTTTAATCAATCGATGGAAGAAATCGCTGACCATTTTGCCCTTGTTAAAGGTGGGCTTGACTTATTAGATCGAGATACAGAGAAATCGTTTATTCATGTTCATCGAGCCTCGACGGGTTTTGAAGCATTGACTAATAATATTGAAGAAGTAAACGAACTTTTTGGTGATTCAGTCGTCATTGAACGTGCTTCTTTGGAAGATATTATGTACTACATGAAAGGGGGAATTCAGCATGTTTAATTTAATACGAAGGGACCTTATTATTCAAAAGTATCATATTTTAATTTTCATTCCCTTTATATTATTTTTTATAATTATGAATTCCCATCCTGCATTAATTTTTCTAGTGGCGAGTATTTTCATTCCTTTCAATACGTTTGGCTACGATGAAAAAGTAAAAACGAATATATTGTTAAATTCATTACCGTATACACGAAACGAAATTATTGCATCACGTTACATCGGTGCTATTGTTTATATGCTACTATCTATCGGACTAACGAGTTTAGCCTTATATCTTTTTAACAAACCGTTTACGATAACAGATATTGCTATCGGTTGTAGTTTATTTTTACTTTTTGTCGCATTTACATTTCCGTTGTTTTACGTTCTAAAACCGGGACATATTACGACTGTTGTTTTAATTAGTTTTATTATATTAGCGGGAATAGGACCACCAATCGTAATGTTTTTAGCTGAACACTTAACTGCTATCACTCGATTCATTAACGCGTTATCCATGACAGAAATATATATAGCTGGTACGGTCATCGTTATGGTCGCCTATTCCTTATCGTGGGGACTAACGACCTTCATTTATCAACGGAAAGCATTTTAACAATGAAATATTAGCTTAATCAATAGTGAAGCTGACTTAATAGCTTCACTTATTTTTTGCAATTTAATTAAATCATCAATGTGTAAGTTCGCTATATAATAACGTATAATATAAGTAATCGTCATACTTTTTAGATTATTAATTGACGGTAAAGGTGGTAAGACTTATGGAGAAAATTATACTATTTGATGGTGTATGCAATTTCTGTAATAAAAGTGTTCAATTCATTATAAAAAGAGATCCGAAAGCGCAATTTAAATTCGCTTCGTTACAGAGCGAGGTCGGGGAGCGATTATTAGATGAACACAATGCCCCTAAACATATGGATAGTTTTGTTCTTATTGAAAATAATCGGGTATTTTACAAGTCAACCGCCGCCCTTGAAGTATGTAAAAATTTAAAAGGTGTGTGGAAATTGTTCTATGTTTTCGTTATCATCCCGAGACCGATTAGGGATTTTATTTACGATCGGTTTGCTCAAAATAGATATCGACTATTTGGGAAAAAGAAAAGCTGTATGCTCCCTTCTCCAACAGAAAGGGATCGTTTTTTGTAAGAGTTAGCCAAGATTGAAGTGGGTAGACTACTAAGTAACAATATTAATGATTGGAGAGGGTCACATGGAAGTTTTCACGGAGTTTTTGCAAAGAATCAATATTCCACCTCACCGCGAAAGAACAGAAGAAGTGTTAACTTGGGTGAAGGAAACGTTTCCCCAATTAGAGCCCGTTTTAAAATGGAACCAGCCGATGTTTACGGATCATGGCACGTTTATTATCGGTTTTAGCGTTTCGAAAAACCATATCGCTGTTGCCCCAGAAAGGGACGCGATTTCCCAGTTTGAAAATGATATTGTCCAAGCTGGGTATGACTATGCAAAAGAAATTATTCGTATTCCATGGACTAGCCCAGTAAATTATGACTTATTAGAAAAGATTATCGAATTTAATATTATAGATAAAAAAGATTGTACGACTTTTTGGAGGAAATAAAACTTTGGAATGATACGTTTAAACGCTTTAGTTTATGATTTATTTGTTTGGGGAAAACGTTAATAAAAGGTTAAAGGAGAGTTTTTGGCAGTGTATAAAAAAGAAAATGTACAAGCTTTATCTCAATTGAAGGCACTTGCACCAGAACAATTAGAAGCATTCCAGCAATTTAACGATTCCGTTTTTCAGGAAGGGGTGCTCTCAGTCAAGGAGAAAGAAATGATTGCAGTTGCTATTACGCATGTTACTCAATGCCCGTATTGCATCGATTTTCATACGAAGA
>CALKAL010000096.1 GCA_937983065.1 uncultured Bacillaceae bacterium
CGGTTATCGACCGTCGCGCAATAAAATTGCTGGCCAAACTGCCGTCATTCTTATAAAGTGTCCCAAATGAATTGTTGCAAACAATAACAGTCGCCAAACCTGGAAACGAAATAATAAATTTGACCGTAAAAAAATCGAAGCCCGATAAGTCGTGACTTCGATTTTTCTAGTTTTACTCTTCTGTATTTTCTTCAGTTTGCTCCGTATCTTCTGTCTCTTCAGCTTCCTCTGTTGTAGCTTCTTCTTCTTCTTCTGCTTGAGGAGCAACGACAGTGACGATTGTTGCTTCATCTTCATCTAAAATTTCGTAGTCGTTAGATGTTTTTAGATCACTGACTGAAATGGTATCACCAATATTTAAGTCTGAAATATTTACAGTAATTACTTCTGGAATGTTTGTAGGTGTCGTACGAACGTTAATCGTATAGAGCGTTTGTTGGATAACCCCTCCATCTTTAACGCCGATAGCTTCACCTTCTAATTGAACATTGACTTCTACATCTACTTGCGTTGTCTTATCAACTTGATAGAAGTCAGCGTGGATTAATTCATCTTTAATTTGATCCATTTGGTAGTCATAAAGTAAAACGTTATAACTGCCTCCTCCCTCTAATTCAAGAGAGAAAACCGCGTTTCTTCCTTCGTCACGAACTTTTTTAACAAGTTCAATATTATTGACTGCTACTGTGATAGGATCTTTTCCTTTACCGTAAACGACAGCTGGAATAAATCCATTTTCGCGCAAACTTTTTGTATGTGATTTTTTTAAATTGTTACGCTCTTGAGCTTTAATCGTTAAAGACATACAAATTCAACCTCCGTATAATTTACAATTTAACTATTCATTTTGTTACTCAACATTATTATTTTAAACTTGTCCTTACTTTTAATCAAATAGGGAGCTTATAGAACGTTGCTCGTAAACCCGTTTGATTGACTCAGCGATTAAATTACCGACAGATAATTGTTTAATTTTGCCACAATACTCTAGCGCCTCTTCTTTGAGTGGAATCGTATTTGTGACGACTAGCTCTTTTATTTTTGATTCATTTATTCTTTCTAAAGCAGGACCAGATAAAACAGGGTGAGTACAACAAGCATAAACTTTTTTAGCCCCATTTTCAACCATTGCATTGGCCGCTAATGTTATCGTACCAGCTGTATCGATAATATCATCAATTAATATCGCTATTTTTCCTTCGATATGACCGACGATATTCATCACTTCAGCCACATTCGGCTTCGGTCTTCTTTTATCAATAATCGCAATCGGTGCTTTCAACCGATCAGCAAGCTGTCTTGCACGAGTAACTCCACCATGGTCCGGTGAAACGACAACGATATCGTCTAAATCTTTCTGTTTAAAATAATCACTTAAAATTGGAACTCCGAGGAGGTGGTCAATTGGTATATTGAAAAATCCTTGAATTTGGGCAGCGTGTAAATCAAACGTAATGACTCGATCGGCGCCCGCTGTTTCTAATAAATCAGCTACTAATTTAGCTGTAATCGGTTCTCTTGAACGTGCTTTTCGGTCTTGTCGCGCATACCCATAATACGGCATGACGATATTGATCGTTTTTGCAGATGCCCGTTTAAGCGCATCTACCATAATTAATAACTCCATTAAATGCTCATTAACTGGTGATGACGTCGATTGTACGACAAACACATCACAGCCTCGAATGCTTTCTTCAATGACAATTTGCACTTCACCATCACTGAATCGGTTCACGGTACATTTTCCTAGCTGGATATTTAAAATATCCGCAATCTCTTTTGCGAGCTTAGGATTTGAGTTTAAGCTAAATACTTTTAAATTTCGGTAATTTTCCATCCGTTTTTACCTCCGCTATCATTTTTTATGTCTATTTAATTTTTCTACGTAGCCTTCTTTATTTTCCTGACGAGCCCTTGCAATTGATAAAGCTTTTTCAGGAACATCCTTCGTAATCGTCGAGCCTGCTGCAACGTATGCTCCTTTTTTAATCGTCACTGGAGCAACGAGATTTGAATTACAGCCGATAAAGGCATCGTCCTCAATGACGGTTTTATGTTTTTTCGCCCCGTCATAATTAACGGTAATCGTCCCACAGCCGATATTTACATTTTTCCCAAGCTCGGCATCACCTAAATACGTTAAATGGGATGCTTTACTATGCTCGTCAATGACAGATTTTTTAACCTCGACAAAATTACCTATTTTAACGTGATTTTTCAGTTCACTATCTGGTCGAATATGGGCAAAGGGACCAACATGAACATGATCACCGACTGTACTATTAACGACGACACTTTGCTTGATAACGGAATATTCACCAATGACACTATTGTCTATTTCGCTATTTAATCCGATATGGGCAAATGAATTAATGACTGTGTTTCCTGTAATTTTACTACCTGGTTCAATAATGACATCTTGCGCGATTTGAACGTCTGAACCGATATAAGTATTTTCAGGATCAATAATCGTCACACCATTTCGCATATGTACTTCATTGATCCGTTTTTGCATAATTTTTTCTGCTTGTGCTAATGCAACCCGGTCATTCACACCGAGCGTTTCTTCAAAATTATCTGTTGAATATGCCATCACTTTATAATTGTCTTCTTTGGCAATTGTTAAAACATCGGGTAAATAATATTCTCCTTGAGCATTATCATTTGTAATACGTTTTAATGCGTTAAATAAAAGCTCGTTATCAAAACAATATACACCCGTATTAATTTCTTTAATTAGTTTTTCTTCCTCCGAAGCATCTTTATCTTCAACGATTTTTTCAACTTCACCTTGGGAATTACGAACGATTCTACCGTAACCTGAAGAGTCATTTAAAATGGCAGTTAAAACAGTAACATGAGCTTGTTCCTTCTCATGATGTGCCATTAATTGCTGTAATGTTTCAGAAGTTAATAGAGGGGTATCGCCGCAAACGACTAATGTCGTGCCACGTTTATTTTCTAAATAGGACGCAGCCATTTGAACAGCATGTCCTGTTCCGAGCTGTTTTTCCTGTATGACATAATTCGTTTGATCTTGCAATTGCTCTTTTACCGATTCAGCACCGTAACCAACTACAGTAATCGTATCATTTAAATTCAATGGTTTTAGCTGATCAATTACATGTTGAACCATTGGCTTATCGCAAACACGGTGCAAAACTTTATAAAGCTTTGATTTCATTCGTGAGCCTATTCCAGCCGCTAAAATGACGGCGTATCGATTTGACATGCTTTTCCCTCCAAAATCTTTATCCATAATGAATATATCTTAAAATTTTTAGTGATGCAACTAAGCCCAATTGTTAATTTCGACAAAGTGATGGAAATCGGTTTGACCTTCCAATTAATACGTAAAAAATGGTATTTAATCATTAAGGATTGGCGGTAAACGATGCTTTCTTAATTCTATTTTAAACAAAAAAAAGCCTAATCTATAATGATTAGACTTTCTTCACGAATAATTACGAGGCACCGGCTTCTTCTAATTCGGACTCTTCACCGACGCGGTGGTATTCTTCTAAGACTGCATCTTGAATTTTACCACGTGTTTCTGAATTGATAGGGTGGGCTATATCTCTAAACTCCCCATCTGGTGTTCTTTTACTCGGCATAGCAACGAACAATCCGTTATTACCATCGATGACACGAATATCGTGAACGACGAATTCTCCATCTAAAGTAATCGAAGCGATCGCTCGCATTCTGCCTTCCGTGTTAACACGGCGCAATCTTACGTCAGTTACTTGCATTCTGTCTCACCACCTTTACGATTACTAAGCCTACCGCTAAAAAGTAAGCCCTTTCAAAACTCGAAATAATTGACTAAACTCTTCCCCTATGATAAGGCTTACTTCTTTACATTCAACACCGAGAGTATTAATTCCTTCAAAATTGTTAATTTTTTTATAAAATTATTAAAAAATATATATTAATCGATTATTGGTTAAAAAAATTACCTCGATTAACGCGGATAATTTGTGATTGCTCGTCCACTTCTTCAATTTTCAAAAGAGAGATATAATCATCGATTTTCCGATCTTCTTCATGATCTTCCGCTTCTGCTAGTACACCGATTCCTTTAACTGTGACATCGAATTCTTTCATTAAGCTCATAATGCCGCGAATCGTTCCTCCTGCTTTCATAAAATCATCGATAATGACGACATTTGAGCCTGGCTCGATACTTCTTTTTGCAAGAACCATCGTTTGAATTTTTTTAGATGAGCCTGAAACATAGTTAATGCTTACCGTTGAGCCTTCTGTGACAATCGGATCGCGGCGAATAATAATGACTGGCACATTTAATACTTGAGCAACCCCGTAAGCTAATGGAATTCCTTTTGTCGCGATTGTAATAACATAATCGACATCTAACTGTTTAAAGACACTAGCAAATATTTTACCTATCGTATTAATATTATTTAAATCACCTAAAACATCACTCATATAAACGTAGCCACCAGGTAAAATACGTTTCGAATCCGCTAACTGATCAATGAGCTGATCAATAAAAATTTCGCTATTATCGTATGAAAAGTCTGGCATGTAGCTAATGCCACCTGAAGCACCTGCAATCGATTGTATTTTTCCGATCCCTAACTGTTGAAACATTCGGTCAATGATATCGATATCTTCACTAATTGATGATTTCGCTGCAGAATATTTTTCTACAAAATAAGGTAACGAATAACGCTTCATCGGGTTTTCTAATAAAAAATAAGTCATGGCAACAAGTCGATCACTACGCTTCATGTCATTTCCACTCCAAAGTCCGAATAATTATTAATAATATACCACTTATTTCCGTTAAAATCCATATGTTATCGAAGTATTCTTACTTTATAAACATCTTTGCAATAACCTTTTAAGCTGTTGTAAATTCTTTCTGCTTTCGATTCTTGCTTCACTAATGCAAAAACAGTTGGTCCACTTCCGCTCATCATTGCCCCTTTAGCTCCAGCGCGGGTCATTATTTCTTTAATCCGTGCAACCTCTTTGTGCATCGTAATTGTTACGGGCTCTAACACATTACCTAAATGATCAATCAATTCATTTAAATCTTGTTTTTCCAATGCCTCAATTACTTTTGACGTGTTCGGATGGGCGATATCGTCTAAATTTAATTGACTGTAAACGGATTGAGTCGATACACCGATGGCTGGTTTTGCTAAAATGACCCAGCAAGGCGGTGGGGAAGGGAGTGGCTTTAAAATCTCTCCCCTTCCTTTGCCTAAAGCCGTCCCACCTTGAATACAAAAAGGAACATCTGAACCAATTTCTTCACCGATCTCTTGCAAAACGTTCAACGGTGCATGAATGTCAAACAATCGATTCAACCCTCTTAAAGTCGCTGCCGCATCGCTACTTCCTCCAGCTAAACCTGCCGCAATTGGAATATGCTTTTCAATATGAATATTTACACCCGTTTCAATGTTAAAACGTTTTTTAAACAATTCAGCAGCTTGGTAAGCTAAATTGCGATTATCATTTGGAACGTAACGACTTTGTGAAACCATGGCAATGCCGTTATGATTTGCTTTTTCAAATTTCAATCGGTCAGATAAATCAATGGTCGTTAAAACCATTTCAACTTCGTGATATCCGTCATCTCTTTTATGTAAAACATCTAATGATAAATTAATTTTAGCTGGTGCTTTTTCAAAAATCACAATTACCATCACCTTCTGTTTATCATACTTAACGATTGTACCACAAAAGTTTTAAAAAATTGATAATGTAAAGAAATTGTACCAACAGCGAAGGGTATAAAAAAAAGATAGGTCATTGCGACCTATCTTTTAAATGCTCTTCAGCCATCTCCACGGCTCGTTTAACCATGTTTCCAGCATCCCGAGCTTTAATGCCTCCCCATCCTTCTTTCTTTACGGTGTCGTAAAAACCTAACTCCTTGGCAATTTCTTCTTTCAAACGGTCTGACATAACTCCTCTACGTCTACCCATTTTTAACAGCCCCTTTAAAAGTCGTTAGTCATTACGACACTCTTATTATATGTAATTGTTTAAAAATAAAATTGGTAATGGATGGGGAATAAAAGCATCAATTACGAGTTGAACTTAAGCCATCTTTGTAATTTCATCTTGGAAGGTAATTTCGACAGTTTCTGTTAACACATCGGCGTAACTGTAGGATACTCTTTCGAAAGCATGAGCGTTTGGATCAAGTTCAACGATAAATACGGAAGGATACGTTTCAGCTAATATGCCTGAACGTTCGATTGTTTTCCGACGTCCTCCATTTGCTTTTAACGTTAACTTCTCTCCAATACGACGATCTAGTGCTTGTTTAATTTCAGCTAATGTTTTTCCCATTAGACTCCACCTCACTGTAAATAATATACCATAAAACCGCCTCTAAAGTCAAATGAAATTTTTAATTATATCAACTGGCAATTCATATGTCAATATTTAAATTTCTATTTTTAAGTTTTCCTATCTTGACAAAATCATGCATCATATTTCATTTTAGTTAAAAAAACCGTTAATCACGTCGTTTTCACTTCCATTTTCACACCTTTAAAAAATAAAAAACGAACAAATGTAAAGAAACTTCTTTAGCCCTTTAAAGCATGTATCAACATTTAAGATGATTAAGCTTTAAAGAATAGCGCTCTTTACAATTTGTTCGTAATCATCGCTTTAACTCGAATTTAATGAGACGAAAATGAATCTTGCTGTGGCTGTTCATTCGTTACCGGCGATTCCCGTAAATAAGGTAAACCAATCCGAAGAAGTCCTTTCGTTTCAATCCCACCAATTCCTTTTTCCCGGGTGACCGTTTTACTCACAACATCAAAAATATTTACTTTTTCCATAAAGGGTGTATAGCCGACTTTCGCAACGACGTAAACGGGATCTAAAGCATGAATATTTATTCGTGTTGGTGAGCTCGCAAAGTTTGCTCCTGCTTTTATTAATGACTCAAAATGGGATTGACAGGCTCCAGCAAAAATGACGAGCTGATCAAGGTTCGGAGTAATTTTTCTCGCTTCCCTGACCGATTCAACGAAATATTTACTATTTCTATAAGCCCTTATATCCCCTTCATTTCCCTTTTGCTTCGAATAAGAGTCATGACCTGTAATGACGAGAATATCTGGCTGAATTTTTTCAGTTAGCTCTTTAATTTTTAAAGGCATTTCTGATTCGCTCACATAGACCCCATGAACTTGTAAGCCTAACCGTTTATATAAATGGATACATTTTCTTAAAAAAATCGAGTCCCCATCAACGTGCAACACTTTCGGACTTATTCTAAATTTTTGAATGACTTCAGATTGATTAACATTCGCTTCGCCTTCTCGAAATGATTTTAAATAGTAATCTTGATGAAACATACGGTATGATTGCTGCTCACTTTTTTTCATTTCTTTCTTTCTCACCATACGATCTTTTTCATCAATCTTTTTTAAATCGTCTAACGGCGCATCGACTTGCAATCTGAAATCCTCACCGTACAAAATAGCTATATCATTTTTAATCGTTTGCACACGAAAGAGTAAATCATGATCATATGAATATCTTGAGACGATATCACCTATTTTCCAACCCATCGATTTCTCCCCTTTTGTGTTGGTCCTCTTATACGATATTGCATAAAAGGGGAATTGGTGCCTAATGACGAGTTAAGTGGTGATAAAATGTATTAGCTAATGAAGCAAACTCTTTAATCGATAAAGATTCGCCCCGTCTCGTCGGGTCAATAGACGACTTTTGAAAAATAACTTCTAGCTCATCTTTACCTAAGCGCTCTTTAAAATGGCGCCCTAAATTATTTTTAATCGTTTTACGACGTTGCTCAAAGCTCGCTTTAACGATTTCGAAAAATAATGCTCGATCGAGGACATCTACAATTGGCTGTTCTCTCTTTGTCAGTTTTAAAATAGCTGACTCCACATTCGGTTGTGGCATAAAACATGACGGAGACACACTCATTACAATTTCTGACGTCGTATAAAATTGGACCGCGATCGATAACGAGCCGTATTCCTTCGTGCTAGGCTTTGCTGCCATTCGTTCAGCGACTTCCTTTTGCATCATAACGGTGTAAGAGCTAATCGGTAGTTCATCTGTTAACAGCTTCATTAAAATCGGTGTCGTGACGTAATACGGCAAATTGCTGACGACTTTTATCTTTTCACCCTCAACATCTTGAATTAACGCATCTAAATCTGCCTCTAAAATATCTTCGTTAAAAATTGTTATGTTTTCATACGGGTTAAGCTCTTGTTGCAGCACATCGATGAAACGTTGATCAATTTCAAAGGCGTACACGTGCTTTGCCGTTTGAGCTAACTGTTCCGTTAAAGCCCCTATTCCAGGACCGATTTCAATAACAATCGTTTCCTCATCGACTTCAGCCTTTTTTATAATTTTTTTTAAAATATTAACATCAATAATGAAATTTTGTCCTAAGCTTTTTTTAAAAGAGAGACGATGCTTGTCCATAATTTGTCTCGTTCTTGATACTGTCGCAATTGGCTTAGTCATCATCTTCCTCCTTTACAATGTCATTCATAGCCTTTTCAAACGTTTCTTGATCAATTTGAAAGAGCGTTAACCGATTCATCAATTGCTTCCCATTCGTGAACCCGATATGAAGCTTTTCACCTAACTTTTTTCGGTAAAAAGATGCTTTCGGGCCCCCTAATAAACGATATTTTAATAAAATAGGCTGCCAATCAATCGCGTTTGAATCCTCCTTCTTACGGAGGGATGGAATGTTTTTCAACGCTTCGATAATATCCTCAACAGACGCATGCTCAATGCCAATTCCTTTTTTGTTCATCGCTAAATGTTTCGGTAAAAATGCGTGCTTACAATTTGGCACTTGCTCATCAATGATCCGTCTAATTCGTTCGCCTGGATAATCCGGGTCTGTAAAAATGATGACGCCCCGCTTTCGTTCGGCGTGGCGAATCATTTCAATCGTTTCTTGATTAATCGCTGAGCCATTCGTTTCAATCGTATCTGCATTAACTGCTTCTTTTATTTTTACCGTATCAGATTTACCTTCTACGACGATTACTTCATTGATTTCCAAAACTTAC
>CALKAL010000097.1 GCA_937983065.1 uncultured Bacillaceae bacterium
AAAGTAGAGAGGGGAAATTGTGATGACTTATATTGTTGATGGGGCAAGAACTGCTTTTACCGAATTTGGAGGCTCCTTTTCAAAAATAAAAGCCGATGATCTTGGTGCGGTAACAGCAAAGGAAGCATTGAAACGTTCGCAAGTCAGACCTGAGTTAATTGATCAAGTCATCTATGGGAATGTTATTCACTCACATACGAATGCAGCCTATTTAGCAAGGCATATCGGATTAAAGGCAGATATACCAGTGGAAGTCCCTGCCCTTACATTAAATCGACTTTGTGGTTCTGGTGCGCAATCGGTCGTTTCAGCAGTCCAGTCTATTTTATTAGGTGAAGCGGATGTTGTCCTTGCAGGTGGAGCCGAGAATATGTCGATGGCACCTTTTTCAAATTTCAACCAACGATTTGGCGGTAATAAATATGGGGCTCTATCGTTTGAAGATATGTTATTAAGTACGCTAACGGATGAATATGCAGGTAGTGGGATGGGATTAACTGCAGAAAAGTTAGCGGATATGTATAATATTTCCCGAGAAGAACAGGATGAATTTTCCCTTTTAAGTCAAACGCGGGCAGCAAAAGCACGGGAGTCGGGGCGGTTTAGAAAAGAAATCGTTCCTGTCGAAGTTAAAACGAGGAAAGAAACAATCGAAATAACAGAAGATGAGCATATCCGGGATGGGTTAACGATGGATCAGCTCGGCAAATTAAAGCCGTCATTTAAAAAAGACGGGACCGTTACAGCGGGTAACTCAAGTGGTATTAATGACGGTGCGGCATCGGTTGTCGTTGCGAGTGAAAAAGCGGTGAATGATCATCAGCTAAAGCCGATTGCTAAAGTGTTATCTTGGGGTATTGCTGGTGTTGATCCGACGATAATGGGAATCGGACCAGTTCCTGCGATTAAACAGGCATTAAAACGAGCGGATTTAACGTTAGACGAAATAGATTTAATTGAAGTGAATGAAGCGTTTGCAGCTCAATATATTGCGGTTGAAAAAGAGCTAGGATTAGACCGGGAAAAAACAAACGTCAATGGTGGTGCTGTCGCCTTAGGTCACCCTGTCGGAGTTAGTGGCACACGATTATTGTTATCTTTAGCGTATGAATTAAAAGAACGCGGGCTTCAATATGGCATTGCGAGTCTTTGTATCGGTGGCGGTCAAGGAATTGCAGTCGTTATTGAATCCGTATAATCAGTTACCGATAAATTAATGATTATTCGAATCAACAGGCATGAAGGGATTGTTTACATGAGAATAGTAAGAGCGTTTTTAGTATTAGTAACGGTATTGATTTTAGCAGCCTGTCAATCAGAAGATACAATTAATTTTTCTGATGATCATTTAGCTGACGGGATTCGCGCGGAGCTTGATATAGAAGCGGATGTTATTTCTGAAGCGGATTTAGAAAATGTAAGAAGGCTTAATCTTGATAATTATGAGATTGAATCGTTAGAAGGAATCGAGCAGCTTGAAAGCCTACGAAATCTATCTTTAAGAAATAATGAAATTACTGATTTATCACCGCTTTTAGAGTTAGAGGATTTGAGACGTTTAAATGTCATCGGTAATCCCGCTGTCGATGTCGATGAGCAATTAGCTTTAATTGACGATTTAATTGAGCAAGGCATCAATGTCGAATTTGAGCAAGTGATCGGCCGCTCAGACGGACCAGGTGGCTTTTTGTGGAAGGTTGAAAATAACGGGACGACAGTTTATTTACAAGGTACGATTCATGTCGGTACACAAGATTTTTATCCGTTACATGAAAAAATTGAACTCGCTTATCATGAGGCGGATGTCATCGTTCCCGAAATTGATATGAACAACATTGATTTGATGGAAGTACAGCGAATCTATGCGGAGTTAGGAGAATATAATGACGGCACGACGATACGAGATCATTTAGACGATGAAACGTACGAGGAATTGGCGAATATGTTCTTAGAGTTCGGAATGCCAATTGAATTGTTTGAACAGTACAAACCGTGGTTTTTATCGAGCTTAATACAGTCTTTAATGGTCGAACAGTTAGGTTACTTATACGGTGTTGATGATTACTTCTTGCAAAAAGCGCAAATTGATGGAAAAGAAGTTATTCCGTTAGAAACACCTGAGTTCCAATTTAACGTTTTAGCCGATGTTTCCGACGCTTATCAAATTGAAATGTTGAAAGATTCAATCGTTGATATTGAAGATTATGATGAAGAGCTTCAGGAAATGTTTGCGTTATATAAAGCTGGCGACGTAGATGAGTTATTAGATTATTTATTCGTTGAGACGGATGAGGATTATGAATTTGCTGAGGAAGCTCAACAATATATGGAAGCTTTAAACGACGATCGAAATTATGGAATGGCGGATAAAATCGCCGAATTTTTAGAGAATGATGAGGAGAAGACGTATTTTGTTATCGTCGGTACCCTTCATTTAATTTTAGAACCCCATGTCGGCTCGATTTTAGAAGAGATGGGTTATAACGTTGAAAGAGTTCATTAAAAAGCTGAGATTGGGACAAAAGGATAGTTGAATAAAACAGAAACGTTAATTGAGCATATATCCGCTCTGGAAATATACTTCGCTTTTACCCACAGGGCACAAGCTCGACATCTGCG
>CALKAL010000098.1 GCA_937983065.1 uncultured Bacillaceae bacterium
GTAAAGCTGCTTTTGCCTCATCATAATCAACCCCTGCAAGCAACATGACAATCGCTGGTTTGACAGCAAAATCTGTTTCAATCAAAACAGTTTCCGCTTCTTCATAGGTTACATTTGTTGCTTCTTGAACGATTGTTTTTGCTCGTTCGCGCAATTTATAATTTGTCGCGTGGACATCAACCATTAAATTTTTATACACTTTCCCCTGCTTAATCATTGATGCGGTTGAAATCATATTCAAAATCATTTTATGTGCGGTTGCGGCCTTTAACCGGGTTGAGCCCGTTAAAATTTCAGGTCCTGTTTCCGCTTCAATTTTAATTTGCGCATAGTCACTAATATCCGCATCTTTATTACTCGTTAAGCTAATTGTCGTTGCATTCACTTCATTAGCATACATTAAAGCACCTTTAACATACGGTGTACGACCACTTGCAGCAATCCCGATAACGACATCTTTTTCTGTTAAACTTCGATTCTCTAAATCTTTCTTTCCTAATTCAAGATTATCTTCAGCACCTTCAATGGCGTGGACTAAAGCTTTGTCACCACCAGCCATTACAGCTTGAACCATATCTTGAGATGTCCCAAATGTCGGTGGGCACTCAACGGCATCGAGTAAACCAATTCTCCCGCTCGTTCCCGCTCCGACGTAAAATAATCTGCCACCTTGATTAAAGGCATGATGGACTGCTTCGACCGCCGCTTCAATTTCTGTCAAAACGGAAGCGATAACTCTAGGAATATATTGATCTTCCTCGTTCATCAATTGTAATATCTCATTAATCGACATTTCATCTAAATGAATAGATTTCGGATGAGATGTTTCCGTAATAAGTTGATTTATTTTGTTCATATTCGACCTTCCTATTACCAAGATATTTTACCCATAATAACAGCCTTATTAGCTCCTGTTGCTTGGGGTAAATTGTTCGTTTGCTTTTGAAACCCTAAAAATCCTAGAAGCGCAAATACTAAAGCTTCCTTGGCATCACTTGACATACCTAGCTCTTCAACTTTTTTCACTTCAATGTCATTCATTAAATCTTCATTAATTAGCTGTAATAGTATCTCGTTATGTACACCGCCACCACTGACGTAAACTTCATGAAGATGACCTGTCTTGATAAATTCATTTAATTCCTTCGTTAAAGTCCGAGCGGTTAAAGCTGTAATCGTCGCAATGCGGTCCAGCTCAGAAATATTTAATGCAGCCGCTTCTTCCCACAGCTTTTTCGCATAATCAAATCCGAACTCTTCCCGACCCGTACTTTTCGGATAATCTTTAGAAAAATAAGCGTGATTCATCAGCTCATCAAGCCACTTTTCCTGAACGATCCCCTTTGAGGCGAGCTCCCCATTCCGATCATAAGACATTTTTCCGTTACTATAGTAATGAACAAACGCATCGATCATCATATTACCTGGCCCAGTATCATAGGCGATGACATCATTTTCTGTCGCTTTCTTTTTTAAAATAGTAACGTTTGTAATGCCCCCAATATTAATAAGGGCACGCCCTACCTCATCTGAGCGAAATAAATGATAATCCGCAAAAGGAACTAAAGGAGCACCTTGACCTCCGACTGCGACATCCCGGGTTCTAAAGTCACCGATTGTCGGTATTCCTGTTTTTTCTGCAATGACGCTAATATCTCCAATTTGCAATGTGTTAGCACGATGATGAGGGTCATTTACATTTCTTTCAGGTTCATGAAATATCGTCTGTCCGTGGGAAGCGATTAAATCAATCTCTGAAAGGGTTAATCCAGATTGCTCCACTGTTTCTAAAACCGCATCAGCAAACACTTCACCTAAAAGCATATTCATCGATGAAATAGCTGGACTTTGACTATTCGGTAATACGATGTCTTGTAGTTTTTCTTTCAATGGCTCATCATAATCTATTGTGTTAAAATAAACTAAACTGTAGTCTATTTTTCCATGGAGACTTGGGGTGAATTCGACGATTGCAACATCGACGCCATCTAAAGACGTACCAGACATCAGACCACAAACGGTCATTTTTTTTAATGAATTCATTAGTTACGAACACCTCACTTTACAATGCACGATGGAAGCGCTTAATATTATAATAAATGGATTGAAATAATATATCAACTTTATTTCTATTTTTGTGAAATATTTTTTTAATATACTGCTTTTGATTCTTTTAAACTAACTAAAAATACAAGACATAAAGGATGGGGTAAAATGAGTAAAAATGAAAGAATCATCGAAAGTTGGCTAGCAAATGCAGATGCTTGGATTGATACGATTCAGTATCAATTAATTAAAAGTAGGGAAAATGTGACAAACAAAGCTATTGTAAATGAGGTTCAAAGCTTATATCCAACGCGTGTTTTAGATATGGGCTGTGGGGAAGGTTGGTTATGTCGTAAGCTAGCTGATGAAGGAATTAATACAGTTGGAATTGACGGCAGCCCACCTCTAATTAAAGAAGCAAAACGATTACATGATGGTGAATATTACGAGATGACATATGAAGAGTTTACGGATCAACCGAAGCCGTTTTCATATACCTTCGATGTTGCCGTATTTAATTTTTCACTTTTGGCTAAAGAAATTGATTCATTATTGTTGTCGGTTAAAGATGTTCTAAGTAGTAAGGGTCATTTAGTCATTCAAACGTTACACCCCTTTAACTTCGGCCATCCGTATGTGAACCATTGGAAAGAAGAAAACTATGAAAAAATGAGAGCTGGCTATAAAAAGTCCATGCCATGGTATTTCCGTACGATGTCAGGTTGGAAAAACGTCTTAAATGATGCAGGCCTCACCATTGTCGACTTAGTTGAACCGATTAATACGGAAACGTTAAAGCCAGAATCATTAATTCTCGTTTGTCAAAAGAGCGAGTCAATCAATAATTAATACTTAAAGCGTCTTTCGCAATAGAAAAATAGAGCGAAACTACTTATGATCAAAACGGAGGCTGCAAAAATAAATATCATCGATTGATTTTTACTTTTTACATATCTGGTCGATTGATTCTTTTTGGAAAAAATTCAATCAGCCTCCTATTTTATTTTCTCTCCTATTTATAAATAATAAAATAAGTACACTGAATAATAACCCCATTAATCCACCGAATCCATCGATAACGACATCAAAATAATACGGCGTCCGCTCTGGCGTAAACGCTTGATTCCATTCATCCATTACCGCCATTAAAATAATGACATAATACGAAAATAACATCTTTATATGTAATGAAGCATTTAACGTCTTTTGCACGGCGATAAAAACTAATAACGCTAAAATAAAATAAGTGCCAAAATGAGCAAGCTTTCGTATTAAAAACTCAACGAATGGCTCAAATCCCATCGCCTCAACACTCCGCTCCACCCCATAATACGTAAATTGTAATTTACTGAGTAGCGGTTCTAGCTTCTCGACAAACGGTATATTTCCCAATAATGGTTTGACGTCTTGATCTGATGCTGATTGGGATGAAATAAAGAATATGACACCAATCCATGAAAAAGGAAGTGTCCAGTAAATGAGTATTTTTTTCATAGCCTGATCTCCTATAAAACTTTGTCGCATGATCAAAATGGATACATGTCGATAATTACAACATTCTAGCAAATCGTGTTTAAAAATACAATACGACGGGAATAGTTGAAGTGACCATTCATTCATAAAATTGCCTCAATATAGTCACAGCTTATTAACAGTTGTAGCGTGGACAAGACGCACTGGCTGATATACTAATAAGTGAAAGGATAATAATACCATAAATGAATGCGCATTAATGGTTTAGTCCTTTAGTGAATTTGCTTGAAGAAGTAAGTTTTGAATTTGGGTTCAATTTTTTAATAAAAATATATTGAATCATTTTACTTAGGAGGTTAAGCAGATGAAAAAATTAAAAGCTATATTGTTATTATTAGTGATGGCTTTAGTACTAGCAGCTTGTGGAGGCGACTCAACAGATGGAGAGGCAGACACGTCTACGCCAAACGAAGGGACAGAGGAAAGTGCAGATACGGAAACAGATTCTGCAGATGATGAAGGGGATCGAGTTTTCACATTAGATGAACTGAGTGAATATGATGGACAAGATGGAAATCCAGCTTATGTAGCGGTTGACGGTGTCGTGTATGACGTTACAGATGTTGGCGCTTGGGAAGGTGGAAATCACCCTGGAGGATTAACAGCTGGTGCTGACTTAACAGAACAAATCTCACAATCTCCACACGGCGAAAGTGTACTGGATGGCTTGCCAGTCGTTGGAACACTTGAATAAGTTTAAATAAAACTATTGAACAATCTTTAGTCTGCAATTAATGAAGTCGAGTAGGTGGAATTCATTAACCCCCATCCCCTCACTCGATCGAACAGACAGTTATAGTATGAAGCGGTTCAAATATGATTTTTCATACAGGAATTGATAACGTTTTTATAGAAATTAAACCCTTGGATACTCTAATCGGAGTTTCCAAGGGTTTTTTGACTTAAAAGCGTTCATCCTTTGACGCTGAAACCTATGCTATTATCTGAACGTATATAATATTATTAAGATGATGTAGGAAACTAGGATTAAGATTAAGTGTGAAGAATGACGCTTATTAGTTGTCAGTAAATGTTAGAATTCATTGGGGGAATACGAATGATCGAACAACTGAATGAACATCTCGTCCATTTAAATGGGGCGAAGCGTAGAAAAAAGAAATGGGAAATTCAACTGAATGACTATGAAGCTGAATTGAATCAAATCAATCAAAATATAGCCGAATTAGAAAAACAGTTAGTCAAAGAAATTAAAGACGTTCGTAAACTAGAAGGAATAAGCATGACGAATCTATTTTCAACATTATTAGGTCGAAAATATGAAAAATTAGAAAAAGAAAAACAAGAAGTCGTCGCCCTCCAACTAAAGCTTGAAGATAAAAAACAAAATAGGGATGAAATAATAGAAGCAATTGCTGAGCTACAAAAAAATTTAAAGCAAGTCCAACATATTCAATCAGAGTACGAAGAAGCATTAAAAATGAAAGTGGACCTCATTAAAGAAAAAGATACGGCTTATGCTGAGAAATTATATGCTTTAAGTGAGCGTGAAGGGGATCTTGATAGTTATTTAGTTGAGGTCGATGAAGCAATTACTGCTGGTGAGGAAGCAAAAACTGCCTTACAACAAGCCCAAAACGAATTAAGTAACGCAAAAGGCTGGGGGCTATTCGATATGTTCGGTGGCGGTGTCATCGCAACAGCTATTAAACATAGTCACGTCGATGATGCAACACAATCAATTCAAAGGGCTGAAACGAAAATTCGCCAATTTCAAAAAGAATTACTTGATGTGAATGATGAAGCGAACTTACACGTAAACACATCATCATTATTAACGTTTGCAGATTACTTTTTTGATAACATTATTACAGATTACATGGTACAAAGCCGTATTCAAAATTGCTTAAACAACGTCAATGAAGTCGTAGCGGAAATCGAAGAAACGGTTGAAAAGTTAAAAGCTGAAAAAGAGCGAAAATCAATAATGTATGAACAAATAAAAGAAGAACGAAAGCAACTAATTGAATCGTTTTAGGGAGATAAATTTAAGCGAGTAAAGTTTAGGCGACCTCTACCAAAGAAGTCGCCTTTACTTCGTCAAAAACTATTGGTGAA
>CALKAL010000099.1 GCA_937983065.1 uncultured Bacillaceae bacterium
AAATGATGATTCTTTCTTACGTTTTTAGGCTAAAAAATAACATAATTTTAGGACTTCAGAAATAAGATATTGGTAATAAATATAGATTTTTAAGGGGAATATTACAATGTCAAGGTTTAGGAGGAAAGTATTTATTTCTGGCGTCGTTTTTTTGTTTTTTCTAGCTAGTTTCAATGAATTTATGCACGCTGAAGAGAAAGAAAAGGATCCAAAAGTGTTAGTCATCTATTCTTCTATCGATGGAAAAATAGATGAGCATCAGCGCATGTTAGACTTACTGCTCGGGCATTTTTCAAATCGAGTCAGCTTCAAATCTACCAAGGAGGTGACTCAAGAAGATTTTAAAGAGATAGACTATCTATTCTATTACGGGCAGGAACGGGAAGTGATACGAGATTCCGTCATAAAATTAATCGCTTCTTTTGACGGAACGACCGTTGCAATTGGATACAATTTTGAACAGCTACAAGATAAATATGATTACATAAGCCAACTGGGAAACCATATGAGCGTTCAAAAAATGTTTACTGCGACCCATTCCGATGAACCAATTCACGTCGACTCGCAGCCCGTCATTCATGTACAAATTGAAAACGAAAATGATACGGATATTCTTGCCTGGGGAGAGGATGATTCCAATCAATATCCTCTATTTATAAGAAATAACAATCATTATTATTTTGCTTCGAGCACCCTTCTCCCACCTTATTCTCTTCCATTCGCTGACGTTCTCCACGACGTATTTGAAATGGATTCGGATCATACGACGAATTACGGTTATATTCGCTTGGAAGATATTCACCCCTTCGTTGATCCTGAACAGTTAATGGAAATTGCTGAAATACTAAAAGAGCGCAACATTCCTTACATGATTGCTGTCATCCCTGTTTATACAAATCCAATTACTAAAAAAAGATACCATTTTAGTGATTCGCCAAAATTGTTAAAAACACTTAAATTTATGCAAGAAAATGGCGGAAGTATCGTTTTACACGGGTATACGCATCAATTTCGACTCAGTGAAACTGGTGAAGGATTTGAATTTTGGGACGTTGAACATAACATGCCGATTTATCACAACCAAGATGATGAGGTTATTGTAAAAACGAGGGATGATTTTCAATCGGATGAACAATACGAACAATATGTCGCGGACCAAAAAAGCTTCGAAAGAAAATATATTGAAGAACGGCTAACGAATGGGATTGAAGAGCTAGCGAATTATGGGCTATACCCCCTCGCCTTTGAAGCACCCCATTACACGATGTCGCAAAATGGGTATGAGGTCGTAGCCGATTATTTTACGACTTACGTGGGTCAAATCCAGCTTAGTGATAATGATTGGGAAATTATGTCGACGATTCCCTATCAGTCACAACCGAATTTATTACACGGAATGACGTTATTACCTGAAACGATTGGCTATGTCAGGCCCGAAGACCGAAACGCTATCGAAAAAATGATTCAATCAGCTCACAATTACTTGAATGTGAGAGACGGCATGATCGCAGGATTTTATCATCCGTATCTTGGTTCAGAAAGATTAATAGCATTACTTGATCAACTCGAAAACATTCCAAACATTCAATGGATTGATTTAAAGGAAATGGATAATGAAGTGAAAACAGAGCTAGTCAGTATTTCGTCTCAAAACGGTGAAATTCACGCAGACATAAATCATTTAAATCTATTCCAAAAATCCTTCGATTACTTAGATTATCATATAAAAAATGTCATCACATTCGCACTTTGGATTGTCGCAGTGATTGGAGCTTTAGGCATTTTTATATTTATCATTTTTATTATTGCAGCATCGAAGAAAAATGAAAAGAGGCGGGGTGACCTAGTTGGCTAATTATTTATTATACGTGTCACTATTTATTATTTGGCTCATGCTTTTCTACCATATGTTTTTAATGTTAGGGGGATATTTATTTTCATTAAAACATCGCCGCCCATTAAATCTATGGTCGGTAAAAACATCGGAGCTACCTTTTGTCAGTATACTTATTCCCGCCCACAATGAAGAAGTCGTCATCGAAAATACGATAAAATCAATGGTCGAATTAAACTATCCGAAAGATAAATTAGAAGTCATTATCATCAATGATAATTCAAGTGACTTAACAGGTATGATCGCTAATAAATACGCAAAAAAATATGCCTATATTAAAGTCATTCATAATAAACCACCCCATGCAGGAAAAGGGAAATCAGGTGCTTTAAATGTAGGATTTGAGCGCTCTATTGGAGATGTCATCGTAGTTTACGACGCGGATAATACACCTGAACCAGACGCTGTGCGAAATTTAGTTGTCCCGTTAATAAAAGGACGAAAAGTAGGCGCTGTCGTTGGAAAGTTCAGAGTCATTAATGCAAAGAAAAACTTATTAACCCGATTTATTAATATAGAAACGATTACTTTTCAATGGTTAGCCCAAGCAGGCAGATGGTATTGGTTTAGATTAGCGACGATTCCTGGCACCAACTTCGCCATCCGCCGCGACATTATTGAAGCATTAGGAGGCTGGGATGAAAAAGCTTTAGCCGAAGATACGGAAATTAGTATACGCGTATTAGATTTAGGTTACTCCATCCGCTTCTTCCCTTCCGCCATCACTTGGGAACAAGAACCCGAAAAGTGGCGCGTCTGGTGGAAGCAACGAACACGATGGGCATGTGGCAATATGTACGTCATCGGTAAATACTTATTCCGTTTTACAAAATTGCGCGAGAAAAAAATCTTAATCGACTTATTTTACTTTTTATTAACGTACTTCTTATTCTTCGCAGGCATACTTCTATCCCATAGCATTTTCGTTTTAAACTTATTTGTCGACTTAGACCTTACAATTGGATTAGTTTCTTACGCTTTACTCATCGTCGGTTTCTTACTATTTTTAACCGAGCTATTATTAGCCTTATCGATAGAAAAACAAACAAGTATTAAAAACTTCTTCGCTACGATTTTTATGTATTTCACCTACTCACAAGTTTGGCTCATATTGGTCGTCTTCTCCGCTTTCTCAGAAATGAAACGGATGACATTTAGACGCGAGAGGAAATGGTATAAAACAGAACGATATAAACAAGCGAGTTAGAAAAAAAT
>CALKAL010000100.1 GCA_937983065.1 uncultured Bacillaceae bacterium
AACTTCCCCGCGTCCATCCAGATTAACCAGAATAGCGAATATTTCAAAACAATTTATTTCATCTGACTAGCCAGCATAGGCCCGACATATTTTGCTTGTGGTCTAAAGATGATGTTATCTTCTAACTGTTCAATGACGTGGGCGGTCCATCCGACGATTCGGCTAGCGGTGAAGGTTGCTGTAAACAGATTGGATGGCAAGTTTAATTCTTTCATAATGGCGGCCGCGTAATATTCAACGTTCGTATAAAGTCCTCTCCCTGGTTTTAACTCCGCCAATGCTTTTATAGCAGTTTTTTCTACGTTTAAAGCGAGGTCAAACCAATCATCAGCCCGCTTTTCTTTCATAAGTACATTTTTTAAAGCCTCAGCTCTTGGGTCAACTGTTTTATAGACGCGATGTCCAAAGCCCATCAGTTTTTCACCGTTTATTATTTTATTTTTGATGAGGTGTTCAATATTATTAGCAGTGGCACATTCATTTAGAAGCTCAATTACTCCAGTCGGTGCACCGCCGTGAAGGGGGCCTTTCATAGTGCCGACCGCTGCAGTGATGCTTGAGATTAGATCAGATTCTGTAGAAGCGGTTACTCTGGCAGAAAAGGTTGATGCGTTTAAACCGTGTTCCATCGTTAAAATCATATATGTTTTTAGTGCTTCAACGTAAGATTGATCAGGTAGTTTTCCTTGAATCAAATACAAATAATAAGCAACATGATCAAGGTCAGTTCTTATTTCGGGCATCTCTGTTTGATTTATAATGCTATCACGGTAAGCTATTATAGCTGGAATAACTGATGTTAAACGAATCGCATCATCAATTAAAGGTTTTTCGTAAGACGTTAACGTAAAGGCGGAAATCGCTGTTCGTATAACGTCTAACATATCTTGCTCTTTTGGAATTTCATTAATGATCACTTTTAAATGTTGAGGAAGATCTCTACTTTGTTGAAATTTCTCTTTAAGCTCCTCCAATTCATTCTGTTTAGGTAAACGTCCGTACCATAACAAATGAGCGACTTCTTCAAAAGTATGTTTTTGTGCTAATTCCTTTGCGTCATATCCACGATAAATGAGGACCCCTTTTTCTCCGTCAATATCACATAAAGCTGTTTCTGTACATGTGACATCTTTTAATCCTTTATGAATCATGTCTAGCACTCTCCTTTTTAATATAAGTGCAACTCGCGTTTTGCTTACTTTCATTATATGTTGTAAAATTGATTAATAAAATTAAATTATTTTAAATGTATTGTTTAATATTATTAATCAAAGGTGATTTTTATGGAACTGACTTGGATAAAAACGTTTTTAACAGTTGCGGAATTAGGGAGTTTTCGAAAGGCATCAGAAGCGCTTTACGTTTCCCAGCCTACTGTTACCGTCCATATAAAAGCTTTAGAAAAAGAGCTCGGTGTTACTTTATTTGAAAGAAATCAGCGGAATGTCAAGCTCACCGAAATTGGGCGTCACTATTTAACTGATGCAAAAAACCTTATGCAGATGTATGAAAAAGGAATAAGTGAAATTCAATCGAAGGCACAAGGATATAAAGAAAAATTGAGACTTGCGATCTCCCCGCAAATAGCTGATACGATTATGCCATTTGTTCTAAAAAAGTATTTGGAAGAGTACTCAGATGTGGAGGTCGATATGAACGTTATGGATTCTCATCATATCGAAGAAGCTATATTAAATGAAGAAGTTGATCTCGGTTTATCGCTTATTGAAACGAAGGAACCTTCCCTCATTCAAAAGGTTTTATATGAAGATGAAATCGTTTTTGTAGCACCTCATGATGGACATGATTTAGAAACGGCTCCTTTCCCTAATGTTGAACAATTGTTTGAACAATATTATTTATTTACCCATAATCATCCTGTTTATTGGAATACGTTATTACACCAATTAAAAAACAACTTTCGGCATATTCGAACGATGAAAGTGTCGCAAAATCATATTACGAAGCGGTTTATTATAAGTGGGCTAGGTGTCTCTTTTTTACCGAGGTCAACGATTAGACGGGAAATACTTGAAGGACGGATGGTGGAAGTGCCTTTGGAGACAATCGAGTTACCAACTGTAAAAACATATGCGATAATGAAGTATGATCATGAACGGGAACGTCGCTTTTTAAATTTCGTCGAACGTTATTATTTTCAATAAAAAAGAGAGATTACCTTTTGTATCGGTAATCTCCCGTTATTAAAACAAATTTAATAGTTGATCAAATCGATCGAGTTGATAATCAAATTGATCTGCAGTTCCAAAGCCGTAAGTCGCATAAACAAAAGGGATGCCTGCACCCTTTGCAGCCTGTTGGTCTCCGAGTGTATCACCAACATATACCGGATGTTCGAGTGCACTCCGCTCCATGACTAATTTTATATTCTCACTTTTAGTCAAGCCAGTTCGCCCTGGATTTTCAAAGTCAACAAAATAAGGCTGGAGCTCATGATGATATTCGAAAAATGCTTCCATATATTCTTTTTCACAATTACTGACGATGGCCAATTTGTAA
>CALKAL010000101.1 GCA_937983065.1 uncultured Bacillaceae bacterium
CATGATTGTTTTAACGACGATGAAAGTAAAGACAACAATTAAGGAACAAATGGAAGAGCGTTTTCCGACCGTACAATTTCATTGGAAAGAATCGATTGAAGAAGCGGCGGATATGCTACCAGAAGCCGATATTTTAGTCACTTACGGGGAAGACCTTACAAATGAAGCGATTGAAAAAGCTAAAAATTTAAAATGGATTAACGTCGCATCAGCGGGACTTGATCTAATGCCCTTTGAAAAAATTGCTGAGAAACAGATCAACGTCACAAACGCACGGGGCATTCACGCCACACCAATGGCTGAATATGCGATTGCCATGCTTTTACAAGTAGAAAGAAACGCAAAACAGTTAATAGAAAATGAAAAGAACCATCTTTGGGATCGGTCTGTTAAAATGGGAACAATTTCTCATAAAACGATGCTCATTGCTGGAACAGGTGCAATCGGGCAAGAACTAGCACGCATTGCGAAAGCCTTTCATATAAAAACGATAGGTATTTCAAGAACGGGAGAAGAGAAAGCTTATTTTGATGCTTGTTATACGAATGACGCTTTACACGAACATCTAAGTGAGGCAGATTATATCGTTAGTATTTTGCCTTCAACGAATCAAACGGAAAACTTTTTTTCAAAAAAAGAATTCCAGTTAATGAAGGAAAAAGCTATTTTTCTAAATATGGGTCGAGGAAAGACCGTTGATGAACAGGCGTTAATTGAAGCGTTAAAGGATAATGATATTAAACATGCAGTTCTCGATGTTTTTCAAGAAGAACCATTATCTAAAAATAGCGCCCTATGGGATTTAGACAATTGTACGTTAACACCGCATTTATCAGGTATTTTTAGTACGTATTTAGATTTAGCATTTAATATTTTCGAACGAAATTTACAGTCTTATTTAAACGACGGATCATTAGTCGAAAACGTAATCGATCCGGAACGGGGGTATTAACATGGCACGAATTTATACACGCTCAGGGGATAAAGGCACGACTTCGCTCGTCCACGGTGATCGAGTAGAGAAAAATCATGTCCGGGTTGAAGCTTATGGAACATGTGATGAAGCAAATTCAATGATTGGCCTTGCAATCAGTGAGCTGTCAAAAGAAAATTGGGCAGAAAAGGACGCTTTTATAGACGCTTTACATAAAGTCCAGACAATTCTATTTCACGTTGGTGCTGAGCTTTCAACACCGAAAGGGAAAGAAGTGTATTGGGAGCTGAAAGATGAGCATATTGATGAATTAGAACAACAAATTGACGCCTGGGAAAAAGATCTTGAACCACTTAAGACGTTTTTACTTCCATCGGGCCATCCGAGCGCAGCAGCTTTACACGTTGCACGAACAGTCGTCAGAAGATGTGAACGGGTCATTGTCAGTATTGATGACTTTGATAATCCGCTCGTCTTATCATATATCAACCGTTTATCTGATTTTTTATTCGTCGCAGCCCGATATGTAAATAAAAAATTAGGTGTTGATGAATTGCCGTTAAAGACTGATGTTTAGACGGATTAACTTTTTTAATTCGTGTTAGGCGGATTAGCTTTCTAGCTGCCATTTTTTAAACTTTATTTTAGGAAAACTATTTTTATTAGCTAATTAATGGCATTCGATTGAATATAATTGACAAATACGAATTAATGCATATACACTATTTATAAGAGTTATTATTTAATAATCATAATTTTGAAAGAGAGGTGCATGACGATGTCTGAGCAAAAACTTCAAGAAGCATTAACGACTTTAAAAAACTCTGGTGTACGTATTACACCTCAGCGTCATGCCGTTTTAGAGTATTTAATGCAATCGATGCACCATCCAACTGCAGATGATATTTATAGAGCCCTCGAAGGCAAATTTCCAAATATGAGTGTTGCGACAGTTTATAACAACTTACGTGTATTCCAAGAGATCGGACTCGTACGGGAATTGACTTACGGGGATTCATCAAGTCGATTTGATTGGAATACTTCTGAACACTATCATATTATTTGTAATTCCTGTGGTAAAATTGTCGACTTTCATTACCCGTCTTTAGATGAAGTTGAACAATTAGCCGAACAGGTGACAGGCTTTAACGTAACCCATCACCGTATGGAAGTTTACGGTACTTGTGAAGAATGTCAACGGAAAAATCATTAATTTTTAATCGCTAAAACAAGGGATAATCTGGCTACCCTTGTTTTTTTATGGCCGAAAGCAAAATTTTGATTCGGAATCCTTTAGGGGGATTATTCCACTTAAAAAAATGAAAAAGCGCCAGAATTGTTTTTTGCATTTATAGTCATTATTTATTCATTTTAAAAAATCGTTTGCTTTAAATGTGGAAAAGAGAATGAATATTTCTAAGACGAATATTATTTAATCCTATGAAATAAAAATAGTTCCGATCATCCAACTCAGATATCGGAACTATTTTTATTGTTTTATTTTTCGATGCTAACTATTTAGTAATGTATATTAATCATTTTTGCTTTTACGATATTTTTTCGTGTTATATTTTTCATCAAACTCTTTACCTTCTAAATCTCTATCAAGCGTTAAAGGTTGTTTACAATACATACATGCATCAACTCGACCTAACATTTTTGTCGGCCTCTCACATTCAGGACATACTACAGGAACTGCCCGGGTTGATAACATGCCAATCCAGAAGTAAACTACCGTACTAAATATAATCGCTAAAAATCCTAAAATCATTAAAAGGACCATTAGCCATTCCATTGAGTTTCTAAATAACAACCCAATATACATAATGATCATACCAGCAAAAATTAACGCTAAAGCAAAAGAGCGAATTTTATTTATCTTACTCGTATATTTAATCTCCATCGGACTTCCTCCTTTACATTTAAATATTAGCATATTTTTAAAAGATGATTGTGAATAATGAAGGAATTTTTTTCGCGATATTAATTTGACACAAAATTTGCGGCAGAAAACTTACGTATAGTTAATGGTAGATGAGAGTGAGATGCTTGTAAATGATTAAGAGGTTGTTGGAAAGGTGGATGGAGCAAATGCTCAATGGTGAAATGCTTGTAGTTTGTTAAAGGGTTGAATTGTCGTCGGATATGAGTGACTAGGGAATGGCATGCTTGTAAATTGTATAGTCGTTTAGGAATCCCTTACGTTAATTGGAGTTGACTTTTTTGATGAAATTATTATTTGGTTTCTATATTAATACAAGGTCAATGATTAAAAAAGAATGTGTATTATAGTACGATAATAAATTAATTGGACAAGTTGTAGGAAATTATTACCTTGAATATTTGGTTGACTCTTATTTAAATTCATGATAAATTAATCTCTGCTGCTAAAAAAGCAGTAAACGCGAAAGTCGATTTATAAATCAAGAAATCTTAAAAAGGTTCTTGACAGATGCGTTTATAAATGTTATATTATAAAAGTCGCCATTTTGAACAGCGACACAATTTGAACCTTGAAAACTAAACAAAATAGT
>CALKAL010000102.1 GCA_937983065.1 uncultured Bacillaceae bacterium
CATGCTTGAATTTTTGGATATCAATTCTGGCTTTGCGTGTCATTTAGCAGAAAAAGCAAACTCCTCAATACTAAGCGTATCAAGGGGTTTAGAATATGACTCTGAGTAGGCTCGAAACACTGACCTCTACCTTGACAGGGTAGAGGTCACTATACTTGATCAGATTAAAGTACAATGATTACCTATGAAATTAACTGCATTAACATAAAGTACGGTCATCAATTCAGAGAAGTAGATGAAAAAGCAGCTAATGCGTTAGATGATTTATTCGTGAAAAAGGGCTAAAAAAGCAAGTTGGCTATCAATTGGCTATCAATTTTGACTTTTCACCTTGATTGATAAAAAAAGTAAACCCCTCAATACCAAGCGTATCAAGGGGTTTGGGATATGACTCCGAGTGGGCTCGAACCACCGACCTCTACCCTGTCAAGGTAGCGCTCTCCCAGCTGAGCTACGGAGTCGTTTATGAAATTACCGACAGATATAAATATAATACTTTATATTGTTCTTGTCAATAGTTTTTAATTTAAATGCATGCGAATTTTTAAATTAAAAATGACATCCACAAACTTTGGATCTTTTATCAAATCGAATTAAAAAATGCAATTGTTTAGGAGATAATAATATGACTGTGTTTTATAAGCTAGCGGAATTCATTCTTCTTTTAACCCTTACAATCTTATTATATTTCGATTTTTTCCCACATCCGTTTTTACCGAACATTTTTGATAAATTGTTTATCTTAATAATAATACTAATTGTTATTGTGCATAATTTCATTAGTCCGTATAAGGAAGATAAAAAGAAAGAATCTTTTATTTCTCACTTCGGTATATCCTTTTATTTAATTTTTCTTCTTATTTTATTCAACATAATAAGTGGAGAGTCTCAGTCTGACTTAACATTTGAAAATCCGCTTCTTTGGTTTGCTTGTATATTTTCCCTTTACCTCAATTGGAAGAATTACCGTAAGAAAATTAAAGAAATTGAATCGGGACAAGTCTAGATCAACGTTACCTAGTTATCTTCTAAACTCTCCAAATAACGATATAAGGTCGACTTACTAATCCCAGTCTTATTTTTTATATCAATAAGTTTGTAGCCTTTATTGTACATTGCAATTGCTTTTTTCACATTTTCATCAGGTTTTTTTGGTCGGCCGATTGTTTTTCCTTTTTTCTTAGCTTCTTCCATTCCCATTGTCGTCGTTTGTTTTATCATATCTGATTGAAACTGTATGATGTGGGTCATAATGTCTTCTAAACTTACTAACTCATCACTTTGAATTTCTTCTTTTAAAAAATATATTTTCACTCTCTTTTTTCTACATGTTTTTAATAGCTCTATGAAATCTTGAAATGAATTAGCTAATACAGCCATTTTTTCAACGACAATTTTATCTCCATGTTTTACCTTCGATAGTAAACGCTCTAATTGTAATCTATCATTTTTCTCTGGGCCATGTTCTTCACTATAAATAACATCACATTTTTCTTTCAATGAATTTAATTGATTTTTAGAATTTATATCGTTAAATAGTGGTCTTGCGTAACCGTAAATCATCTTTTCATCCCCTTTTATCCCGAAAAGGTTCCATTTTGGGAAGATTGGTGTTACAATGATATCTTGTTGACAGCTTAAGAAAAGGAGAAAAACATGCAAACAATTAAACAACAATGGTTCGGCAACATACGTGGTGATATTTTATCAGGGATCGTCGTAGCACTCGCTTTAATTCCTGAGGCAATTGCTTTTTCTATTATAGCAGGTGTTGATCCGATGGTCGGCTTATACGCCTCATTTATCATTGCAGTCGTTATCGCTTTTGCGGGTGGGCGTCCTGGAATGATTTCTGCAGCAACTGGTGCGATGGCATTACTCATGGTTCCGTTAGTTCGTGATTATGGACTTGATTATTTATTAGCTGCAACTATTTTAACAGGTATTATTCAAATTATATTTGGAATTTTTAAAGTGGCAAAAGTGATGAAGTTCATTCCAAATGCTGTTATGATCGGTTTCGTTAATGCGCTCGCAATTCTTATTTTCATGGCTCAGTTAGAACATTTCATTGGTATATCAACTTTAACTTATGTTTTCGTGGCAATTACTTTAATTTTATTATATACGATTCCACGTTTCATTAAAGCAATCCCGGCACCATTAATTGCAATTGTATTATTAACGTCTGTTGCAATTTTTAGCGGTGCGGAATTAAATACAGTGGGAGATCTTGGTTCGATTACTCAATCACTTCCTAATTTCTTAATACCTAATGTTCCATTTACACTTGAAACATTACTCATTATACTTCCATATTCATTATCATTAGCAATTGTTGGATTGTTAGAATCATTACTGACATCGCAAATTGTTGATGATATGACAGGAACTGAGAGTAATAAAAATAGAGAATCCCGCGGTCAAGGGGTTGCGAACGTCGTCTCTGGATTTTTCGGAGGTATGGCTGGATGTGCCATGATTGGCCAATCTGTAATTAACGTTAAGTCCGGTGGTCGTGGTAGATTATCTGCCCTTGTAGCTGGTGTCTTTTTAATGTTTTTAATTCTCGTGTTAGGGGACTTAGTCGTTCAAATTCCGATGCCTGTTCTCGTTGGTATAATGATTATGGTAAGTATTAGTACTTTTGATTGGAGTTCATTTAAATATTTAATGAAAGCTCCACGTACAGATGCGATCGTTATGGTAGCGACGGTCGGAGTTGTCGTTTATACGAATGATTTATCAAAAGGAGTTCTTGTTGGAGTCTTATTAAGTGCGATTTTCTTCGTTGTCAAAATATCAACGGTTAAAATAACACAGCACGGGAATCGCTACATGGTTCATGGGCAACTGTTCTTTGCCTCGATTGATAGCTTTGTTAATTACTTTAAAAAAGCTGACTTTAAAGAAAATTATATTGAAATCGACCTTTCCAATACGAGAGTGTGGGATGATTCGAGTGTCGGTGCTTTAATGAAGGTTAAGGAATTACTCAAAGAAAGAGGAATTGACGTTAAGATTGTGGAATTAGATGCTTCCAGTCAAAAAATAATCGATAAGCTTAATAGTCTTTACTCTTCTAATTAAAGGAGGATTTTAAATGTATAAACATATTTTATTAGCCTCAGACGGATCAGATAACGCTGAACGTGCGGCGATCGAGGCTGTCAAAATTGCATCTTTTAGCAAAGAAGCGATCATTGATGTCGTCTATGTAATCGATATTGACAAGTCAAAATACGATGTCCTCCATGCAAATTCAAAAGAAGAAGTTGATATCGAGCGATGGAAAAAGAATACGAGTGTTATTAAATATTTAAATGTAGAAAACGTCAATTATAAAACGACGATTTTAAAAGGTAAACCAGGTCCTGAAATTGTCAAGTATGCTAACAATGAAAATGTAGATATCGTTGTCATAGGAAGCCGAGGACTTAATACTTTACAAGAAATGGTTTTAGGAAGTGTGAGCCATAAAGTAATGAAACGGGTCAATTGCCCAGCACTAGTTGTTAAATAATCGAAATTTAAAACCGAAATTATTATTATTTCGGTTTTTTATTTTGATTTAATTTTAATAGGAATGTTCCGCCAATATCGAAATGTGCTCACACGCTCTCCCTTTTTAGTATATTTTGTGTTTTGCTCTTTTATTTGAAACCCCTTTGATTCATAAAAAGGGATACCGAGATCATTGCCTTCATGGACAGAAACTAATTGAATGGTTGCTCCAAGCTTCAAATGATTTTCCGTAAATACATCTAGTAATTTTCCACCAATGCCTTTATACCGATATTTTTCATCAACATAAAAAACGTAAATTAAACTTTCTTTCGCCTCATTGATAACCCCACCGATTGTGCCAACAACTTTGCCATCAACTAAGGCGACGTGCGTATAAGCGCCTGCTAAAATATCAGCTTCAACACGTTTGTGATTATACCAAAATGCCACAGTTTCCTTTTGATATTCTTCACTAAGGAAGTCTTTAACTGTTTGCTTCCAGCCGTTTGCACAAATTCTACTAATATCTTCAGTATGTTCAGGATTTGCTTTAATAATAGAAACGTCCACCTTCATTACCTCCTGCATTAATTTTCCAAGGGTTCAGCTAACCAAATTTTATACCCGTCTGGATCGGCAACAATCGCTTCCTTCACACCCCACTCCCGATCGACTGGTTCTTGAATAATTTCAAAACCAGCATTTCGAATAGATTGCACCGCCTCTTCCAAACGGTCGACTAATAGCTCAATAACAATTCCTTTATCGACTGGCTCTGATTCGTCGACGATATGTAACAATATTGTCGTTGGGTCATTTTCGGTATCAAAGGAAAAATAGGCCATACTATCATCAACATAGCCTTTTTCCAGATTCAGAACAGTTTCATAAAATTGAATTGATTTCTCCAAATCTTTTACTTGGATAATAATCGTATTTAATCGTTTAATTTTGAAAGCTGCCATATTTCATCTTCCCATCTTCTAATTAATAAATGCATTTAATATGTTGATAACCTTTATTATCTCCTCTTGATTGATTGAAAAGTATTTCGTATTCCCTTCTTGACGGACTTTCACAAGATTTGCTTGTTGGAGCTGGTTTAAATGTCGGGAAATCGTACTTTGTTTCATATTTAATTCTTTGACAATTTCTTGAGCATACATTTCGCTTTGTTCGGAAAGTAAATGAATGATTTGTAATCTTGTCGCATCACCTAAACCTTCAAAGGCTAAGTGGGAGTCAATGACGTTCAATTCACTTCTTTTAATCGCTTCATTATTTAGACTAGGATCAAACATTAAATAAATATGATTTTCTATTTCTGTATAAGAGAGTAGCCTTCCCATTTCAACTACAGGAATAAATGTTAGATGAGTTGCTTGATTGATTGCTTCCCTCTCTTCAACATCTGGATAAAGACCTGTTATGTTAAAAATCGCTTCCTCATTCGTGCCCGCCTTTGTCGTTTCGTTTTCTTTCAAAGTCATCCAGTTAATAATAAACTTTTTCTTTTCCTCCCAAAGCTGTTCAAACCCTATTTCCCAGAACCCTTTAATTAATGAAATTGTCCTTTCCTTGACTTCATGAAGATCCATAAATATTGGAACAATCTCGTCGATATTTTCAACAGACCAGCTCTGTAATAGCGCGCTTAATGCTTTTTTACGGTTTTCATCATTTTTCAATTCTGCCTGATCCAAATTAACTTCTTCTAACATTTCCTCAACAAGGGGCATCTTCGGTAAATAGTTATAATAATAATCGAAGTTTTCTCTAATGCCGTAAATGATAAGGTCTAACATCGCATCATCATTTAAGTCTTCCCACCACGCGATAAATTCCGCCCAATTGAGAGATAGATTATTTTCATGCTTAATAAAATAGTCACGTAAAATAACTCCGTGGGCAAAGACGGCTCTTAAAATTTGTAAATCCGCTTTAACTGTCTCCGATAAATTTTTTGACATGTTTTTAATCCATTGAGACCCAACAGGAGAACTATATAATTCATAATCAGTCAGCTGAATAACTGTCAAAAGATTTACCCCTAAAGATTCGGTAAAGCTTATTTTCGTATCTGGATAAGTTGGTATTAAAGAATATCTTTTCATTGATTATCACCTTATTCATTTATTCAATATACGGATAATGGTTGATTATATTGTAATGAATCGATTCAAAAAAAGCAAGAAAAAACTGCCGGGAATATCCCGACAGCGCACGGACTTCATATACAAAAATCCAATAATTACGGAGAGTTTAGTATGATTTTAGGTTATATTTTTTTCTTTTTGCAAAAAATTTCTTATCTCTCTTTTGCTAATGCCAAGCTCTTTTGCCTCTTTGAGTAGAAAAATCCATTCTCGGTCTAAGTCCTTCATGATACCCTTAGTTTTTGAAGAATGAAACCTCAACTTTCTCTCTCCCCCGATTGTTAAGGTAGCCGTGCTATCCTAGGAACTTCCCTTAGACCACCAGCTTTGCGTCCCCCCTTTTCAGAAGGTTAGCCTTTTTCTTCAGCTATTCTTTACTACTTTAATTTTACATTTGTTTATAAGTCTTGTTACCCCCTTTTCATCCAAAAATTATTTGAAAATACAACTGATTTTCCCAATATCCTACAAAGCCAGTAGTAAAACATGTCGAATAGAAGAAAATTGTATAATTATTACTTAAGACTATTTGACTAGGATGATTGTAGGAAGAAGCTATTTAAGTTGAGAAATTAACTGCGGGTCTTCAGTCTTTCCGCATTAATGACTATGTTTCAACTAAAAAATCCAGCTTAAGAAGAAAAAATTTGCCCATTAATTATATATTCATTACATCTGAGATAAAGTCTTATCCTGTCATTCAATATTTATGATAAAATATGAATAAACATAGTGATAGCGTAAGGAGTTTGTTATAAATGATCGGGGATCGTGTAAAGAAATATCGCGAAAAATCAGGCATGTCTATGACTGAATTATCGGAGAAGGCTGGTGTAGCCAAATCATATTTAAGTGCTTTAGAGAGAAATATTCAAAAAAACCCATCGATCCAATTTTTAGAAAAGATAGCCTCTGTCCTTAACATATCGATCGATCAACTGTTAAAGGATCAAGAAGAAAACCAAAATCCCGATGACGCTGTTCTCGATCAAGAATGGCAGGAACTTGTGAGAGAGGCCATGAAATCAGGAGTATCTAAAGATGAGTTTAGAAATTTTTTAGAATTTAATAAGTGGAAGTTAGACAATAAATAATTACAAAAGTACTTTTTAGAGAAGTGGTGCATCAATCACTTCTCTTTTTTTATGGCAAAAATTAATGATTTAAAATTATTGGAACAGAATAAGAAAAGATTCACTATGAAAGGAGAACATGTATGGATTTTAAAAATGTAACTGTTGCAGGAAGTGGTGTCTTAGGGAGTCAAATTGCCTTTCAAACAGCTTACAAAAACTTTAACGTTTCTGTTTACGATATTAATGATGAGGCGATTGAAAAGGCTAAGGAACGGTTTAACCGGCTAAAAGAAAGGTATCAAGAAGATTTGAATGCCTCGAAGGAAGAAGTGGATGCAGCGTATAATCGGCTATCGTTTTATACGGATTTAAGTCAAGCCGTTGAAAATGCCGATTTAGTCATTGAAGCTGTTCCTGAGGTTGTGGACATTAAAATGGATTTTTATAAGAAATTAGGTGAGGTTGCGCCTAGTAAAACGGTTTTTGCCACGAATTCTTCAACGATGCTACCAAGTCAATTTAAGGATGCAACAGGAAGGCCGGAGAAATTTTTAGCACTACATTTTGCGAATGAAATATGGAAAAATAATACCGCGGAAGTGATGAAACATCCTGAAACAGACGATGAAGTGTTTAACGACGTCATTGAATTTTCCAAAGCGATTGGAATGGTCGCACTACCTGTTCATAAGGAGCAACCAGGTTATATATTAAACACCTTGCTCGTCCCATTTTTAAACGCAGCTCAACAATTATTAGTAAACGACATTGCCGATGTGGAAACAATTGATAAGACATGGATGATTGCAACGGGTGCGCCAAAAGGGCCGTTTGCCATATTAGACGTGATTGGAATTAATACGCCTTACAATTTATCCGTAGCAAGGGCTAAGGCAGGCGATGAAATGTCTCAAAAAATTGCGGATTATTTAAAGCAGGAATTTCTCGACAAAGGAAGGCTCGGGGTCCAAAATGGAAAAGGATTTTACGACTATCCGAATCCATCGTTTGAAGATCCAGATTTTCTAAAGGGGTAAAGATGATATATTCGTAGCTCTTGAGGGAAGTTTAGCCTTAAATACCAATATTAAAAGAGAGTCTGAACATTAGTTTTCAGACTCTCCATCTATTATGGTAATTTTTTTGCATGAACAATTAATCGATGGGTCGGATCATACATCGGCTCACACGTAATAAGGGTGATGATTGATTCATCCTCCATCGGCTCTAATACGGAAACATCTTCTGGTACAACAATTGAAATATCAAACACTTCATAATCCCACGAACCATCAATCGTTTCCACATTAACGATATCCCCTAATTCGATTTCATCTAACCGATTAAACTGTCGACCGTACGTAAAGCTTCGATGTGCAGCTATTCCTGTATTGCCTTTTTCACCGATTGGTGCTGTACCTGTGATTGTACCCGCGCCGATGTTTAAATTTTCAACCGTCGCCCCTTGAAGGACTGGTAACGAAACATCAATTTTATCGATTTGTATAATGCCGATGACATCCGAGGAATAAGGCGATTCTCCTTCCTCATTTTCTTGATTGCTTAATATAACATCTGGGTTATCCGTTGAAAAATGGTCCCGCTCCTCCTGAGAAAATATTTCATCTAACTCCCGAAATTCGTCAATTAACTTTTGTTCCTCAGAAGCATAATATTGTTTTTGTAAAAATGGAAAAGCTGCCACTGTTATTCCACCAACAATAAAGAGTAAGGCTATCAATGTACGCATAAACCCATTCCTTACATTAAGCTCGTTTTTTCCGTAATAAATAAATGGTAACACCTAAAACAACTAGTAAACCGCCAATAATATAGTAACCTAAAGGAAGCTCTTCTCCCGTTTGTGGAAGGACACTACCACCTTTAACAGCTTGATCCTCGTCATTTCCAACACTAGCAGAATGTTCGTCATCCTTGTCACTTTCATCATTAGAAGACTGCTCTTCATCCTTGTCATTGTCGGCATCAGTTGGATCTTCCTCCTGATCTTCATCATTTTGTTCAGGCATATCCCCTTCTGCATAAAACAAAATAACAAACATAGTCTCTAACCCTTGAAATTCATTTCCAGACTCTGGTGGAAACTCAGCAACAAATGTGAGTTCCTCTTCCGTTCCTGATTCTAGAAATCTCGGTTCAAATCCGTCAAACCCTGATAACTTGCCTTCGTATAAATTCGCACCGTCTGAATCATAAACCGTAAGTTCCAATTGTTCATACAACGAGTCGGAACCATTAACTTTTTTTGACTCAGATTGATAGAAAAAATCAAACTCTCCATCATTTCTAACCGTTAAATGTCTTTCAAATGTATCCCCCGGTTTTATATTGTCAGCATCGAATAGGACACCCTCTGGATCTGTTGAAATTGAAATGTTATCTGTATTTGCATAGACAAAATACGGATTATTTAATATGTGAGCTATCAGTAAAATAATCGTGGTGATACTTGTTAATAATACAATTAATTTTAAACGCCTTTTCATCGGATCACCTTCTCACAAGTGGCATAAAGCCCCTAAATATATTTAAACTGGTTCACTTATTTCTTTTTCGTTTTCTTTCGCATTATTTTTCTCTTTCTCCAAATGGGAAAGTGCCTGCCAAATCGTATACCCTGCATAAGCAATTAACAATAAGCCTGGTAAAATGAGTAGTAATGCTCCCCCCTCTTTCGATTGAGCAAAACTAGACAAGTAGCCGACATATGGAATTGTAAAGCCTGTGTACTCAGCAACGACATTGTCTGATAAAACTAAATCTCGATCCGCAGCATTGTTATTATCCCCTTTTGTCTCATAAAGGACATTATCGCCGCTATGAATGACATCGATAACTCTATGGGTGATGAGTCTACTCGCGTCGTCCATAAACGTAATGACATCACCTTCTTTAAATCGTGTCATATCTCCCCCAGGTTTAACGGCAATAATTGACCCTGTTTTAAATTCCGGTTCCATTGACCCTGATAATACCGTTTTTATTTGATAACCAAAAACTTTTGGCTCTCCTCCTGATGCTTTAGTAGAAATAACAATAAACGCCATAACGATGAGAGTGGTAAATAAAATAACAGTTACCGTCGCATTCGCCCACTTTTTTATAGTTTTTAGTTTAAGAGATTTTTCGGCTTTAATTTTCTCTGACCTTGATTTCACTTCCATAATTATTCACCTTCTTCAGCTTGATTATCTTCTACAGTTTCTTCGTCCTCATTATCATCATCAAGATCGTCTTCATCAGATCCCGTTTCTTCACCTTCGTTATCATCGTCCTTCGATTCTTCATCTTCTTCTTTCTCTTCCTCATTAATCGGTTCGTCATCTTCATTCACTTGTTCTTCTTCATTAGTAGGCTCTTCATCGACATCTTCTTGTTCATCTATTCCATCTTCTGTTTGTTCTTCATCATCTTTAGATTCATTTGACTCTTCTACCTCTTCATCAATTTCCTGATTTAAATCGTCTTCTTCATTTGTATTAGTTTTTGCGGCGTTACAATTAACATGAATTTTTAAACTCCAAATCTCTAAATCCGCACTACCTTCATAATCTGAGACTTGATATGCCTTGAACATGTAATGGCCATTTTCCGAAACCTCATAAGTGAGCATCGTCGACTCATTATGTTTCAGTGGATTAATGACACCCTCTCCTACTAATTCACCGTGAGGATTTTTCGGATTACCATGATCAACATAATAAACTTTATAAACAGCCGTTGTTTTCATATCAGATCCGACATTACGAATTTCAGCACCAATTTCAATTGGGGCACATGCTTTAATGTTTTCTGCCCCTTTTTCAACGAACATTAATTCACTACCATCCCACCAAGAGGAAGCAGCTTGAATGGTTACATTAGCAACGTTATCCGTACTATAGTAAGCGGATGTCTCTGAAGTCAAAAAAGTTAAAGAAGCAATCGTCGCGTACCAAATAAGCAATATTTTAGTGATAAGTTTAATTTTGTAAAATTTTTTTCGATATTTTGTGGAGCGTGAGTATTTCACACATATTCCTCCTTACGTTGAATAAGAAATGATTTATTTCCTATCATGAGTCTACGAATCTATTCATAACCCCATGATAAAAAATAAATCGGAAAGGTGAGGTCAACTCACCTTTCACGAATCTATTTATCTTAATTCTCCCTCTTCTTGACTTGCTTCAAAAACAAGTTCGAAATCGATTGAATCGCCTTGAAAAATGTTTTGGTCCTCACCATTATCGTGGAATTTAAAATCTATTCTTAAAGTTTGACGATGATCTGTTTGATGAGCTCTACCAGTTGGAGTGTTTAAGTCTTCCGCAACGACTAAGTCTTCTATTTCAGATAATGGGACCCAGTCAGCAACGACTTCTCGGGAACCTAACTTCATAATGTGAACTAAAATATGGTCTGCAAAATCTTCATCTCCATTATCACCGTTTGCATCAGTTACTTCATAATCTACGTTAAGTTTTACATCATTTATTTTTAAAGTTCCTTCATTGTAAATGCGGATTTGATGAACCTTCCAATCTCCTGGTTTCATATTGTCAATAGATAGATCCACTTCTTCTCTGTCATCAGTACCTTTTAGATTAATATCTAACGTTCCTGCTGCAAACGTATTTTCGGTAGATTCTGTGTCACTGAAATAAGCGAATGTCCCCCCACCAATCAAAGAAGCTCCTAAAATTGCCGCTACAATTCCCATTCCTAATTTTTTCTTAATACTCATTTGATTACCTCCAATATAAAATAAATAGTATTTTCTTTGCGTTTTTCTGAGTATTTAAAAGGAAGGAGATGAATTCTCCCTCCTTAAGTTTTAATTAACGCGATTCACCTGGAGTTTGGTGAGCTGT
>CALKAL010000103.1 GCA_937983065.1 uncultured Bacillaceae bacterium
AATCCGCGCATAAAATTGAAATTTCGCGCACAAATTCATAAAATCGCGCGTAAAACGAAAACTTCGAGCATAAAACTATAATCTTTTTAAAAATATGTCATTTCACTAGCTCACAATAAATTCAATCGCTTCTTCCAACTGATCAGTAAAATTTTCAGGGAAGAAGTGACCTAATCCTTCATTGACGATCAGTTTATAAGGAAAGTTGCGTTCCCCAAAAAGTGCGACTAATTCCATCGTCTTCTCGTAAAAAGGGTCTTGATCCCCCGTAATGATACATCCTCTTATATGATCATTATTTTGTAGCATCTTTTTAAATGACTCTAATTGTTGAATCGCAGGAATAACTGCTATAAAGCCCTTCGTATCCATCACTTGATTACTCAGACTCAGCTCCATCGCCAATTTTCCACCTTGAGAAGCACCGGCAATAATAACATCCTTACTATTTTCATTAAATGTCTTAAACGTTTCATGAACATCTTTCATTGCTATGCTCGGATCATCCCAGCAATACGCATTGTACTCAAATACTTGCGATGATTGGGGAAATCCGAAATGATATTTGTTTAGTAAATCATCGCTAAAAAAATAAGGTGCGAAATCATTCACATTCGAACCACGCCAATGTAATGTAAATAAACCGATTTCAGACGTATTTTTTCCGTACGTAAATAGTTTAGAGGTTGATTCGTTATTAGCCTGATCTAAAATACGTTGACATTCATCAACAATCTTTTTGAAATGATCGTTAGTTTGTAAAATAGTTAAGTCAGGATCCTGGATTAATCTTTGTGGATTCCACCAAATACCTTCTTGTAAAGCATCTCGAAGAACAGTCATTGCTTCATCAATTTTGTTCTGTAAAGCATACACACAAGTTCGCCAAAAATACGTTTTTTCTTTCCTTTGTGGAAACGCTCGTTGGACAGTATCAATTATTAAATGAGCATCGTCATATTTGCCTTGCCCAACATGAGTAAAAAGATCATTTTGAAGCGCGACAAACTGAGATTCCGACATATAGCTCAACCCCCTCAAAATTTAATCAATCGTCTCCAACACCGCGCGAACGGGGCTACCATCCGCTCCTTCAATAAATAAAGGCAAGGCGATGAGGCGGTATAGTCCTGGTTCAACATGGGATAACTTTAATCCTTCTAATATGTGAACACCATTTTCGTGTAAAGCGTGATGCGTGTCTAAAGTTTTGCTTTTTAACGGATCAACAGAAGGGAGGTCGACGCCTAAAAGCTCAATTCCTTTTTCTTTAAAAAATGCCCCTAATGCAGGATCTAGAAACGGAATGTCTTCGGGAAAGGCAGTTTCATCAGTCCACGATTCTGTTTTTAATATGACTCTACGGACTCCTTCAAATGGGTAATCCGCCAAATCCGCGACATGAATCTCTTCCTTCTTTGAAACATCAACAACTAATGCGTCACCGATAAAAACATCTAACGGTATTTCGTCCAGTTTCGCCCCGTCTGAATTAAAATGAAAGGGAGCATCGACATGGGTTGCGGTATGGCAGCTCGTCGTTATTTGTCCGATGTTTGCAGATCCCGATTGTTCCTTTGTCAACGTTAACGAATATGAAAAACGGGTGTCACCAGGCCAATTTGGCGTTTCATCGTTTAATTTCCGTGATATATCGATTATCATTTTTCTCCTCCTTAGGCGATAATATCGCGTTCATTTTTATAGTTTTTATAAAGTTCATCATCCATAATTTTTTTAATCGTCATGACAGTATTAAAAATATCCTCATAAGACACATAAAAAACAACGGGTGCCAGGCGAATGACGTTAGGTGCGCGAAAATCTGGAATGACGTGATGGTCTTTCAACGCTTTACAAATACTCGCAGCCTCATCGTGTTCTAAAGAAACATGTCCGCCACGACGTTCGTCTTCGAGTGGGTTTCCAATCGTAAAACCGTACCCGCTTAAATAATGATTCACTAAATCCATTAAGTACTCGGTCCGTTTCAGGGAATGTTTTCTCACATTTTCAATTCCAACCTCTTCAAACAACTCGAGGGAGCCGATCAATGGTGCGAGACTGAGTACATGTGGCGTACCAATTTGATATGCGCCTGCTGTTTCGGCTGGAGTAAATTGATGCTCCATATCAAATTGCTTCGTTTTATTTGAGCCGAACCAGCCCGCAAGTCCAGGCGTTTGGCCAAAATGTTTTTCGTGAACGAACAATCCAGCAACGCCCCCTGGTCCGTTATTCATATATTTGTAATGGCACCAAAAGGCAAAATCAACCCCATCTTCGTGAAAATGGTGGGGGATAGCGCCGACGGAATGACAGCCGTCAAAGCCAATTGGAATCCCTCTTTTATGCGCTTCTTCGGTCAATCGCTTAATGTTGAGCAATTGCCCACTCCGATAAAGAACAGTCGGTAAAATAATTAACGCCACATCATCCTTCATCGCGGCGATAATATCTTCTTCATCAATCGTGCGCCCATCCCGACTTTTCACCCGAATTAAATGGTCATTAGGATCGAATCCGTGTAACCGTAAATGACTTTTCATCGCATAAATATCGGAAGGAAAGTTCAGTTCATCCGCTAAAATTTTCGTCTTTTTTTCAGTCGGTTTATAAAAGGTTGCTAACAGCTGATGTAAATTAGACGTCGTAGACCCAGTTGCGACGACTTCTTCTTTCTTAGCGCCGACAAACGGGGCAACTCTCTCTCCAATTTGTTCGGATAAATAAAACCACGGCATGTCTCCCTTTGTCCAACCATCAATGGCGTACTGTTTCCATGAGTCAACTAATTTAAAAATGGCTGATTCCGCTTTTTTTGATAACAACCCTAAGGAATTGCCATCCATATAAATTAGATTTTCTTGCAAATAAAATTCTTTTTTATAATTTTTGAAGAAATCATTTTCATCTCGTTTTTTTGCGAAAGTGAGGCTAGGATTAAACATTATAAATTCCTCCTTTTAAAAAAACTATACCATATTCGTTTCAGGATAAGAATAACTCTATCAATCTGACAAAATATGATATAATATTTGTTAAGTGTACAAGGGGTGAGTCGGATGCTTTATTTAAATGAAGACATATTAAAATATCACCAATCTTTAATTGGTAGAACGAATATTTTATCGGAAAATCTTGCAAGGGTAGGGCAGGATCCTGTACATACGATGTTTCAAAATTTATTGCAAATGCAATTGCAAAGTTATATGAGTGATCCGTCCATGAGAGAAACAAGTTTACCAGGGATGTCGAATTCAATGACAGCTCCGACGACGTTACAATTATCACCAGCGTATTTTTCCGTTCAAGAACAAATTAAAGTGAATGATAGTGACATCGACTCGTTAATTAATCGGGCATCAGACAAACATGGTATCGATGCAAATTTGATTCGAAAAGTCATTCAAGTGGAGTCGAATTTTAATCCGAATGCAGTGAGCTCTGCAGGCGCAAGTGGACTGATGCAGCTCATGCCGAATACAGCTAAAATGCTCGGGGTTAATAATATTTTTGACCCATGGGAAAATATTAACGGCGGTACACAATATTTAAAAGATATGCTTAATCGATATGACGGCAATCTCGTTCTCGCGTTAGCAGCGTACAATGCAGGGCCAGGGAACGTGGATAAATATGGGGGAATTCCTCCATTTGAAGAGACACAAAATTATGTAAGAAAAATATTAGGATAAAATAGACGTGGGGTTCATAGACTCCACGTTTTATATTTTTCAATTAGGATAAAAGGGTAGAGATGAAAAAAGCGTAGTTTCCCACTATAAAAGGGTAAACTACGCTTCGTTTTTATATATTAACTTTCGCCCCAGCTAATTTATTTAAGCTTTGATTAATATCCTCCCAAATGTCCTCCCATGCTTCAAGCCCACAAGACATACGGATAAGAGTATCTGAAATCCCCATCTTTTTCCGCTCCTCAGGGGGAACGACAGCATGAGTCATCGTTGCTGGGTGCTGAATAATTGACTCCGCATCTCCTAAACTGACGGCAATTTTCACAAAGGAAAGTTCGTTTAAAAAGGCTTGTGCATCTTTCTTAGTTCCGTCAATCTCAAAGGATATGACCCCCGCACCAAGTCGCATCTGTTTTTTCGCAATAGCGTAATCAGGATTATCGGAATCAAATGGATAATAAACTTTTTTCACCATCGGATGGTTTTTCAGCTGTTCGGTCACTTTTTCCGCATTGAGAGAATGACGGTCCATGCGAATCGGTAACGTTTTTAATCCTCTTAGTAGCAACCAAGCATCAAAAGGTGAAATCGTCCCGCCGATATCCTTTTGCGTTGTCATTGCCATACTTTGAATAAAATCCTTTTTCCCAACGACAAGCCCAGCAATGACATCACCGTGGCCACCGATATATTTTGTCGCACTATGGATGATGATATCACAACCGAGTTCAATCGGTCGTTGAATATAAGGACTTGAAAAAGTATTATCAACAACGACAGGGATATTATGTTCTTTCGCCACTTTTGCAACCATTTCTAAGTCAATCATTTTCATCGTTGGATTAATCGGTGTTTCTAAATAAATCATCGCGGTTTCTGGTTTAATTGCTTGGCGAATTTCTTCTTCCGTCGCCATATCGATGTAGTCTGATTCAATAAAATATTTCTCTCTTAACATCGAAAATAGGCCGAACGTACAACCATACAATCCTTTCGAGCATAAAATATGATCGTGCGCTTTCGTTAGAGCAATGACTGTCGCTGATACGGCAGCCATTCCAGAAGAGAACGCCAAACCAGCTTCTCCTTTTTCTAAAACGGCAATTCTCTCTTCCAACGCTTTGACAGTCGGGTTACCTAAACGGGTATAAATAAAACCTTCTTCCTCACCAGCAAATCGGTTTTCCCCTTGTTCTGCTGTATCAAAAGTAAATGTAGAAGTTTGATAAATCGGAGTTGATAAGCTACCAAAATGATCTTTAGAGTCGTAACCGAAATGCACGACATCTGTTTCGAATTTCCTTTCACTCATTGGAAGTCCCCCTTTTAATCATGATTACTTCCTTTTACGGATAAGAAAAAGATAAAGGAAATCTTGCGTCGAACATAATTTCGTTGTTCCGTAAAGGTCGTATTTGTTATAAAAATTATTGCGAACAAGTCGCATCTTTATTGTAACATAAAAATGTAAGCGCTTTCTTTTTTATTATATGGTTTTTTAAAAGGAATGACAAAAGTACGAGGAGGATATAAAAATCCCCCACATAAAAAAGCCTAGCACTTGCTAGACCCATTTTTTAAAAAAATATGAATGGTAAAATGCGATTTTAACTAGTTTATCTAAGAAAACTTGAATTGTGCCATCACATCGTCAAAGGGCTTAACCCCACTCACTTATTTTCCCCCTGATTATGTCGCAATAATTTTACCCGTTCAAAGGAATATAAAATTAATCCCGTCCAAATAAGAATAAACGTAACGACATGAGCGGAAGTGAACGGTTCATTGAATAAAAAGACACCGAAAAGTAGCATCAATGTTGGTGCGATGTATTGTAAAAATCCGATTAAAGATAATGGAATTCTTAATGCACCTTGGGCAAACAATAATAATGGAATAGCCGTAACTGCACCTGCACCAAATAAAATAAGTCCATCAAAGGATAAACTAAACGAGCTATCTCCTTGCCACGTTAAATAACAGATGTAAATAAGCGCAATGGGTGCTACGATTAACGTTTCAATCGCTAAACCGTTGACAGCATTTAAATTGACTATTTTTTTAATTAATCCGTATAAGGCAAAAGTGACTGCTAAAAAGAGGGCTGCCCATGGAAAAACTCCTGACTGTACCGTTAAATAAATGACACCTAAAAAAGCAAGCCCAATCGCAACCCATTGATTTTTTGAAAAACGTTCTTTTAAAAATATGTATCCGAACAAAATACTAATGAGAGGATTAATATAATAGCCTAAGCTTGCATCAAGCACTCGATCCGTATTAACGGCCCAAATATAAGTTCCCCAGTTTAAACTAATAATAATGGAAGCGACTGTAATTCCGATAAACGCTTTTTTATGTTTCAATAAATTTTTTAATTCTTGAATAAAAATATGCCATCGACGAATGATTAAAACGACAAATAACATAAAAACAAAAGACCAAAGCACCCGGTGAGCTAATATTTCCCACGGTGGTATCGTTTCAATCAGTTTCCAGTAAAGCGGTAAGATACCCCACATGACGTATGCGCCAACGCCGTATAAGATACCAATTTTCTCTTGGTTCACGATAATCTCTTCCTTCAATATTGATGGTTAAATATTAGGCTAAATTGTGAAAACTTGCAATCTCGTTGCTTAACGGTGAACCTCATTAGTTGTTGTCTTCCTTTCGTTTAGATAAACTGAAAATAGATCGATAAGGAGGTTTTTCTCACATGAACATTCATATAACAGATGAAGCGGTTGACTGGTTTATTGAAGAATTAGATTTAGAAGCGGGAAGTGCGATTCGCTTTTTTGCGAAATATGGAGGTAACAGTGTGTTTCAAAGTGGATTTACAATCGGAATGACAATTGGTGAGGCGAACAAGGCCGCTGCTGAAATTACGTTAAAAGACATTAAATTTCAAGTGGACGAACAAGATTTATGGTTTTTTAATGATGAGGATTTATATATTTATTTAAATAATGATGAAGTTGCTTATTCAAATGAACCGAATGAATAATTTAAAAAAATCGTTACGACCGCTCCTTTTTTGCTATAATAGTATGGTTGAAAAAGACAGATTAGAATAGGGAGTGTCACCTTTGAAAGAATTTGAAGATATACGTAATATTGCGATTATCGCTCACGTTGATCATGGAAAGACGACGTTAGTTGATCAATTATTACATTACTCAGGAACGTTTCAAGAACATGAGCAAGTGGAAGAAAGAGCGATGGACTCAGATGATATTGAAAAAGAACGCGGTATTACAATTTTAGCGAAAAATACAGCGATTCAATATAAAAATACGAAAATAAATATTGTCGATACACCAGGCCATGCCGATTTCGGTGGCGAAGTGGAACGGATTATGAAAATGGTCGATGGCGTATTACTCGTCGTTGATTCCTTTGAAGGCGTTATGCCACAAACGCGCTTCGTTTTGAAAAAAGCGTTAGAAGAAGGGTTGAAGCCCGTCGTCGTTTTAAATAAAATTGACCGACCGAATGCACGGCCTGATGTCGTTGTTGATAACGTTTTAGATTTATTTATCGAGCTTGGTGCCGATGATGATCAACTCGAATTTCCTGTCGTTTATGCATCCGCATTAAATGGAACGTCAAGTTTAGAAATAGACAATCAGGAAGAAACGATGGATCCAATTTTTGAAACGATATTAAATCATATTCCCCAACCGAATTTTGATGTCGATGGGCCACTACAATTCCAAGTGACGATGCTTGATTATAATGATTATGTCGGAAGAATTGGAATCGGGCGTATTTATCGAGGTCGGGTAAAGGTTGGAGATCAAGTAACATTAATGAAAAAGGACGGCGAGACGAAAAATTATCGGGTTACAAAGCTGTTCAGTTTTAAAGGGTTAAAGCGTGTTGAAGTAAAGGAAGCGAAAGCTGGAGATATTATCGCGCTTTCGGGAATGGAAAATATTAATATCGGTGAGACAGTTTGTGCTGTAAATCATCATGATCCCCTTCCGTTATTAAGAATTGATGAGCCGACGTTACAAATGACCTTCGTCGTTAATAATAGTCCCTTTGCAGGTCGGGAAGGAAAGTTTATTACTGCTAGAAAAATTGAAGAACGGTTATTAACCCAATTAGAAACGGATGTAAGCTTAAAAGTTGAGCCGACTGACTCCCCTGATGCGTGGGTTGTATCGGGTCGAGGTGAATTACATTTATCGATTTTAATTGAAAACATGCGCCGTGAAGGCTTTGAATTGCAAATTTCAAAACCGAAAGTAATCATTAAAGAAATGGATGGCGTTCAATGCGAGCCAGTTGAGCGGGTGCAAATCGATGTGCCTGAGGAATATACTGGGGCAGTGATGGAAGCATTAGGCGAACGTAAAGGTGAAATGATTGATATGGTTAATCACGGAAATGGACAAGTCCGTTTAGAGTTTAAAGTTCCATCACGGGGATTGATTGGATATGCGACTGAATTTATGACTCAAACCCATGGGTACGGTATTTTAAATCATACGTTTGAAGCTTACGAACCGATTACTCCAGGGCAAATTGGTGGGCGTAAACAAGGAGTACTAGTTGCTCAAGAAAAAGGAAAAGCAACGACTTATAGTATTTTAGCATTGGAAGATCGCGGAACTATTTTTGTTGAACCGGGAACAGAAGTCTATGAAGGAATGATCATTGGGGAGCACAATCGTAACAATGATTTAACGGTTAACATTACGAGGGAAAAAGCTTTAACTAACGTTCGTTCATCAACAAAGGATCATACAACAACGTTAAGAAGCACAAGAAAAATGTCCCTTGAAGAAGCGATTGAGTTTTTAAATGACGATGAATATTGTGAAGTAACCCCTGAATCAATTCGTTTACGGAAGAAAATTTTAAATAAAAGCGAACGAGAAAAAGCAGCAAAACGGAAAAATATTTAATTGGATTTGTAAAAGAAAAAACAGACTGAAAAAAGGAGCATGCTTTTCTCAGTCTGTTTTTATTATTCATTTATTATTTCGTCGTAGCATTTCTTAACTGGAAGATTCCCAGTGGGTCGACATCAAAGCCAGACACTTCATTTGAATACGCATTTAAATATTGGGAATGGTTAACATAAACAACCGGTGCTAGCTCAGCAAGAATCTCCTGTGCACGGCTATAATATTCTAAACGTTTGTCTAAATCAATTTCTCTTCGCCCTGCATCAAGCATTTCATCGAGCTCAGGATCACTAATGAAAGAACGGTTACCTGTTGATCCATAAGAGTCTGAATGGAATAATGCATACAAGCCGTAGTCTGCATCCGCTGTGACCGTTGACCAACCTAAAATGAACATATCATGCTCACCGTTTGCTGTTAAATCTAAGTAAGTACCCCATTCTAATTCTTCAATTTCAACATCGATATTTAATTCTCTTAATGCTTGCTGGACATATTCCGCAATATACACTCTATCCGCGTTGTCGTTCGTCCAAATCGTCGTAGAAAATCCATCCGCATATCCAGCCTCAGCTAACAATTCTTTCGCTTTATCTAAATCATAGCCAATTCCTTCTACGTTAGGATCATATCCAAATACATCAGGCGCAAGGGGACCAGTAGCTGCTAAACCGTAGCCACTTAATATCCCTTCAACAATAACATCCCCATCAATTGCCCATGAAATAGCTTGGCGAACGAGCGGGTCATCGAATGGCTCTTTTTGACCGTTAAACCCGATGTAGTTTAAGCTAACGGAATCTTGGTAATGAACGGTGACATTATCGTTTGCTTCTAATATTTGTACGTTATCAGGACCGATATTATCAATGATATGAGATGTTCCTGCCTCAAGCTCGGCAATCCGAGTTGAACGTTCAGAGACGACTTTAAACGTAATTTTATCAGCTAAAGCTTTATCGCCCCAGTGATCATCGAATCGGGCAATCGTGACTTGTTCTCCAGGGATACGTTCGTCTAACATAAACGGTCCTGTACCAATAGGATTTTGCGTTGCATGTTGACCGATATGCTCTTGAACTTCCGTTAATAATTCCTCATAAGCTTCTTCATCTTCCTCAGCTAATGCTTCTAATTCTTCCCGTGTCGTTCCAGCTGCAGAAAAGGCATTTTCATAATCTTCAGCTATGACATCAGGACTTAACATACCACCAGCATCATGAGCTAAGTGGGCTAGAAGTGGTGCGAATGGATACTCTGTTGTAATCTCAACCTCATAATCACTTAGCACATTAACATCTGTTATCATTTCAAAAAGAAAGGCCCGCTCAGCAGCGATAATTGGATCTAAAATACGTTCGATATTTACTTTGACAACTTCCGCATTAAATTGTGATCCGTCATGGAAAACGACATCATCCCGTAAAGTAAACTTAATCGTCGTATCATCCACTTGTTCCCATTCAGTTGCAAGTCCTGGTACGAGTTCAAGATCAGGTGTTTGATGCACGAGAGTATCATAAATATTTCTGCGTACGTTTGAAGATGGGACGTCGTTACTACCATGTGGGTCTAAATCAACGATATCTGAATTCGTCGCAATAATAACATGGTCTTCATCCGTTGTTTCGGTAGCGCCTTCCTCGGTTTCCTCCTCTTCAGTTTCAACTGGAGTTTCCTCTTCCTCATCGTCTTGTTCAGGCTCAGTATCATTGTCATCTCCTGAACAAGCAGCTAACACTAACATAATTGAAATGAAGAGTGTTAAAAGCCAAAATAATTTGTTTGACTTCATAAATGTACTACCCCCTAAAATTATTTATTTTTCCCATAGTACTTTTGGGAATGTTTTAATTTTTAATAATATATGAGCTATATCTTTCTATAATGTATAGTAATCATATTTTTTAAAAATACATGACTATTAAATTTGATTTAAAGGGGGGCATGAATTTGAGTCAGACATCTGAGGAAATGGTTTATAAACCGAAAAAAACTGAGAGTCATAGAATTAGAAGTTTGAAAGATTTCTATCGTAGATTTAAGAAAAACAAGGCGGCATTAGTTGGGGGCTATACGATTTTAATATTAATTATCGTTTCCATCATTGGCCCATTTATTGTTACTGGTGACCCCGCAGAGCAAGATTTTGCGAATCGATTAGCTACTCCGTCTGCTGATAATTGGTTTGGAACAGATCATGCTGGGCGAGACATTTTCACTCGGATTATTTATGGGATGAAATTAACATTGGCTGTCGGATTTAGCTCGGTCATTTTAGGCGGATTACTTGGGATTCCCCTTGGCATTATTTCGGGATATTACGGTGGTAAAATTGACAGCTTAATTATGCGTGTGATGGATGTTTTACTTGCCTTCCCAGGTATTTTATTAGCGCTAGCTATCGTGAGTGTTTTAGGAGGAAGCCTTATTAACGTCATTATTGCGATTGCGATTTTTTCAATCCCAGGCTTTGCGCGAATTGCCAGAGGTTCAACTTTAGCAACGAAAAATTTGGAATATATCGATGCGATTAGGGCGTTAGGAGCAAAGGATACACGGATTATTTTTAGACATATTATGCCGAATATTTTATCACCGCTCATCGTTAACGCGACGTTGTTTATCGCAACGGCTATTTTGACTGCAGCGGGATTATCGTTTCTAGGTTTAGGAGCTCAACCGCCGTCATCAGAATGGGGAGCGATGTTAAATGGTGGAAGGGATTTTATGTTTATTGCACCTCATATATCGCTGTTTCCAGGATTAGCGATTGTTCTCGTCGTATTGGCATTCAATATTTTTGGTGACGGATTAAGGGATGCCCTTGATCCAAAAATGAAAAAGTAGAAAAGAGGTGGTATGATGACGACCTATATTATTCGACGTCTTCTTCAATTAATCCCAGTTTTGATTGGTGTTTCGATACTCGTTTTCTCATTAATGCATTTAACTCCAGGGAATCCTGCACTTATTTTAGCAGGAGAACATGCACCGCCAGAAACAATTCGGGCAATTGAAAAAAGGCTCGGTCTTGATCAGCCGTTACACATTCAATATTTTGATTTCTTGAAAAATGCCGTCCAATTAGAATTCGGTACGTCAATGCGGGACCGATTACCTGTTATTGATCATATAAAACCGCGAATAGGAACGACGATTGCCCTTGCTATATACAGTACAATTTTTAGTATCTTCTTTGGACTTATCATCGGAATTATTTCTGCCGTTAGAAAATACTCATTCTCAGATATTTCATTAATGATTATCGCCTTGTTCGGGTTATCAATGCCAAATTTCTGGCTCGGGATTATTTTAATTCAATTTTTCTCATTGAAGCTTGGCTGGTTTCCGCCTTCAGGATGGGGTGAATTAAGTCAAATAGTCATGCCTGTTATTACGCTCGGAACAGCTGGTGCCGCGATTATTGCGCGAATGACAAGATCAAGTATGTTAGAAGTCATTTCCCAAGATTATATTCGAACCGCTCGGGCTAAAGGCGTTAGTGAACGGATTGTCATTTACCGACACGCGTTAAAAAATGCATTAATTCCTGTTGTCACAATTGTAGGCCTTCAGTTTGGTGGTCTATTAGCTGGGACGGTTTTAACGGAGTCAGTGTTTGCGATAAATGGGATGGGGAAATTAGTCGTTGATAGTATTACAGCGCGGGATTTTCCGATTGTGCAAGCCTGTGTATTAATTATCGCGGTCATTTTCGTGTTTGTTAATTTAATCGTTGATATTACGTATCGCGTTTTAAATAAACGGATTGAATTAGATTAATGAAAGAAGTGAGGTGTGTGGTGGATGCAAAGTGAGTCAATTTTAAAAGTAAAAGATTTGAAAACCTCATTTTTTGATGAAGGAAATGAGATTAAAGCTGTAGACGGGGTGACGTTTGATGTCCCTCAAGGAAAAACACTCGGAATTGTCGGTGAATCTGGCTCAGGTAAAAGTATTTCTGCCTTATCAATTCTTCAGCTCATCGATGAACCTGGAAAAATTATTGGTGGGGAAGTTATTTTTAAAGGGAAAAATCTATTGGAAAATAGCGATAAAGAGATGCGGAAAATAAGGGGTAATCAAATATCGATGATTTTCCAAGAGCCGATGACGTCATTGAATCCTACCCAAACAGTCGGCCAACAAATTAGGGAAGCGTATAAAACGCATCAAGGAATCGGAAAAAAGGAAGGGAATAAAAAAGCGATAGAAATGCTTAAAACGGTAGGAATTCCTTCTCCAGAAAGGCGAATTGATCAGTATCCATTTGAATTATCAGGTGGGATGCGACAACGGGTGATGATTGCGATGGCGCTCGCTTGTAAGCCTGAACTACTCATTGCTGATGAACCAACGACGGCTTTAGACGTGACGATTCAAGCGCAAATTATCGAGTTAATTAAAGAACTACAAAAGGATTTAGGAATGTCAGTCATTATGATTACCCACGATTTAGGTGTTATTGCAGAGACGTGTGATTATGTGGCAGTTATGTACGGGGGGAAGGTGGTCGAATATCGGGATGTTATAACACTGTTTAAAGATCCGAAACATCCGTATACAGTCGGGCTACTAAACTCTTTACCACGACATGATATTGAACAGGAAGAATTAATTCCGATTAAAGGGACGGTTCCTTCACCAGATGAAATGCCAGCTGGTTGTCGTTTCGCTTCAAGATGCCCTTTTGCAACAGAGCACTGTTTCGTTAATTTACCTGAATTAATTGATATCGAAGAAAATGGACAAATTCGTTGTTGGATTTATACCGATGAATGGGATGGGGATCAGGAGGTGAAAGTATATGAGCCAGAAAGAACTTCTTAAAGTAGAAAATTTGAAGCAATATTTTCCAATTAAAGGGGGCGTTTTCGGACGCACGATCAATAACGTTAAAGCGGTCGATAATATTTCCTTTACAGTGTATGAAGGGGAAACCGTTAGTATTGTCGGTGAGTCAGGCTGTGGAAAATCAACGACAGGACGGTCTATTTTACGATTGGATGAACCGACAGAAGGGAATGTTCAATTTGATGGGGTTGATTTACTTTCATTGAACAAACGGAAGTTAAGGCAAAAGAGAAAGGATTTACAAATTATTTTTCAAGATCCGTATGCGTCATTAAATCCCCGGCAAACGGTGAGTCAAATGTTAAATGAAGCGATGGAAATTCAAAATGTCGTTCCTAAAAATGAGCGCCGAAAACGGATTGCTGAATTAATGGAATTAGTCGGATTACAGCCGTATCAAGCGGATCGTTTTCCCCATGAATTTTCGGGTGGGCAAAGACAACGAATCGGTATTGCCCGTGCGCTATCCGTTGACCCAAAATTAATCATTGCCGATGAAGCGGTTTCTGCCCTTGATGTGTCAATCCAAGCGCAAATTTTAAATTTAATGAAACGATTTCAAAGGGAATTAAATTTAACATATTTATTTATCTCCCATGACTTAGGTGTTGTAAGACACATATCTGATCGCATTATCGTCATGTATTTAGGAAAAATAGTAGAAATCGGCGATAAAAAGTCTATTTTTGAAAATGTACAGCACCCGTATACGAAGGCACTTTTATCAGCGATTCCCGTGCCAGATCCTGAAAAGAAAAAAGAGCGGATTATTTTAAAAGGGGACGTCCCATCACCGATTAATCCACCGACAGGCTGCCGTTTTCACACTCGGTGTCCATTCGCAACAGATAAATGTCGAAAGGAAGAGCCCGTATTAAGAAACTTAGATTATATGGAAGAAAATCACCAAGTCGCCTGCCATTACGTGAAACAAATTCATGACGGTGAACATAAGCAAGTCTATTAAACTTAAAAAGTGGAGTCATTATGCTCCACTTTTTCAATTCAACTGTGTCTATTTTTTAGATCACTGGAAAAGATATATCCTTTTTCCAATTACGAAATCATGTTATGATACAAATGAGATAATAGTGATTAATAGGAGGTCACGTCATGTCAAACGAGACGTTAAGTCTTTTTTTAGAAAAGAACTTACAGGAGCTTAAAGATCACGGTCTTTATAACGAAATTGATACGGTAATTGGTCCAAATGGTCCGGTGATCAACATTGATGGGAAAAAGTTAATTAATTTATCATCAAATAACTACTTAGGTTTAGCGACAAATGATCATTTAAAAGATAAAGCAAAAACAGCTGTGGATTCTCACGGTGTCGGTTCAGGAGCGGTACGTACGATTAACGGTACTCTCGATTTGCACGTGAAATTAGAAGAGAAGATCGCCCAGTTTAAAGGAACCGAGGCAGCGATTGCCTATCAATCTGGTTTTATGTGTAATATGGCAGCGATTTCAGCCGTAATGGATAAAAACGATGCGATTTTATCAGATGAGTTAAACCACGCTTCAATTATTGACGGCTGCCGCTTATCAAGAGCGAAAATTATTCGTTTCAATCATTCGGATATGGATGATTTACGTCAAAAGGCGAAGGAAGCGAAGGAATCTGGCCAATATAATAAAATTATGGTTATAACAGACGGCGTATTTTCAATGGATGGGGATATTGCGAAATTACCTGAAATCGTTGAAATCGCCAAAGAATACGATTTAATAACGTACGTTGATGACGCGCATGGTTCTGGTGTATTAGGAAAAGGTGCTGGAACAGTTAAACATTTCGGTTTAGAAAAAGAAATTGATTTTCAAATCGGAACTTTATCAAAAGCAATCGGCGTTGTCGGAGGGTACGTTGCTGGAACGAAAGCGTTAATTGATTGGTTAAAGGTTCGTTCCCGTCCATTTTTATTTTCAACATCGTTAACACCAGCCGATGTCGTAGCTTGTACAGAAGCAATCAACATGCTGATGGAATCAACGGAATTACACGATAAGCTTTGGGAGAACGGGGACTATTTGAAAAACGGATTAAAACAACTTGGCTTTAATATTGGTGAAAGTGAAACACCGATTACACCTTGTATTATCGGCGATGAAAAAACGACGCAGCAATTTAGCCGACGTCTTTATGAAGAGGGCGTATATGCTAAATCGATTGTTTTCCCAACAGTTCCAAAGGGGACAGGCCGTGTACGTAACATGCCAACTGCTGCCCATACGAAGGAAATGTTAGATGAAGCTATTTCGATTTATGAAAAAATCGGTAAAGAGATGAATATTATTTAAGTAACGAGATAGGAGAAATCTAAACGGACGTTATTCACAAGGGGAATGGGGGAAACCGACGATGAATAAAATATTAATTACCGGTGCGCTCGGGCAAATCGGTTCTGAATTAACGACCGCTTTAAGAGAGAGATACGGTAATGAAAACGTCGTTGCAACTGACATTCGTAAAACAGAAAGCCCTATCGTAACTGACGGCGTCTTTGAACTGCTCGATGTGATGGATGGGGAAAGCATGTTTAATCTCGCTAAAACATATGAAGTTGATACGATTATTCATTTAGCTGCTTTACTATCAGCAACAGCAGAAAAAAATCCATTATTTGCGTGGAATTTAAATATGGGTGGTTTAATGAACGCCCTTGAAGTTGCACGCGAGCTTGACACGAAATTTTTTACGCCAAGCTCAATCGGTGCTTTCGGTCCGTCAACACCAAAGGAAAATGCACCCCAAGATACGATACAGCGCCCGACAACGATGTACGGTGTAAATAAAGTATCAGGCGAATTGCTTGCCGATTATTATTTCCATCGTTTCGGTGTCGATACGAGGGGTGTTCGCTTTCCTGGATTAATTTCATACGTTACTGAACCAGGCGGTGGAACGACGGATTATGCCGTTGAAGTTTATTATGAAGCGATTAAAAATAAAGCGTATACATCATATATTCAAAAAGGAACGTATATGGATATGATGTATATGCCTGATGCGATTGATGCGATTATTCAATTGATGGAAGCTGATAGTAGCCGATTAGCCCATCGCAATGCGTTCAATGTTACAGCGATGAGTGCAGCTCCAGAAGATTTTGAAAAAGCGATTCAAAAGCATATACCCCAATTTACATTATCGTATGATGTTGATCCAGAAAGGCAACGAATAGCTGATAGCTGGCCAAATTCCATCGATGCGACTTGTGCTAAAGAGGAATGGGGCTTTAATCCGAAGTATGATATCGACTTAATGACTGAGGATATGTTGGATAAACTGAAGGAAAAGGTATAGAAGAATAGAAGTCTAGAAATAAAATGATGAAACATAGAATAATAGGATAATTATATAAACCTAGCAGCTGATTTTTCTAGCTGCTAGGTTATTTTCTCTTGCTATAATGACAATTAATTAAACGTCTCATCTAACCGACTTGCATAAAATTCAAGTGCGTTTTTATATTTTAAAATAGACTTATCCGAGGTCGTTTCAAGCAGTTTTGTCAAAACAATTTCCATTGCCAAATCTGCATCATCTAAATTGTATAATGTTAATGCAAAAAAGATATAAAAGACGTTCTCATTCGGATATTCACTCATACCAATTTCGAGCGTCTCTCTCGCCTCGTCATATAAACCGACCGCCCGGTAACTGCTACCTAGACAAAGAAGAGCTTCCTTGCGATCATCCTCCTCAAGATTAGAATCAAGCGCTTGTTGATAAAACGTAATCGCTTGAGGTGCATAGCCTAATTGATCATGAATAAAAGCGGCTTGCAATAATATTTCGCTATCATTTGGATTGGCCTCTAGTAGCTTTAAAATGCCCTCTCTCGCCTCTTCCAGTTTCCCTTCCTTTTTAAGTTTTAAAATATCTTCAATTTTCATTATCGTTCACCTCATTATTTAAGCCAATATGTAAATTAAGTGATTGATTATTATATTATAAGCTCAACACAATAGAGTCAATTTCTCTTAACTTGTATTTCCCTTTTTTTCGATATACGATGTTAATCGGACATTATTATAATCGTTTGATTGGAGCAACAAAATTATTTGGGACATTTCTACTTAGAAGCTTCCAATGTAATTTTTTTAAAAAGCTATTGCACCGAAAGGAAGTCATTATTTGGACAAGCGGGTTTATTTTTTAATGGTCGTTTCTTTTATCGTCGGGATGGTTGAATTTATAATCGGCGGGATATTAGATCTCGTTGCCGACGACTTAAATATAAGTATAAGTCAAGCAGGCTTTTTAATTACAATCTTTGCGTTAACTTTTGCGATTTCTGGGCCACTGTTACTCATCGCCACGGCAAAAATTGAGCGAAAACGGTTGACGGTCATAGCGTTAGTCGTTTTTTTAATCGGAAATATTGTGACGATTATAACTGATATTTACGCGGTTGTTTTTGCAGGGAGAATTCTTTCTGCGGCGAGTGGGGCTTTGTTGACGGTATTATGTTTAATATTAGCGCCCCGTATTGTGAAAATGCAATATAGAGCACGGGCAATCGGTTTGGTTTCAATGGGGATTAGTGCTTCGATCGTTTTAGGTGTACCGATTGGCCTCGTCTTCGGAAATGCCTTTGGTTGGCGGGCGCCATTTGTTTTTATTAGTATATTAGCGATTTTAGCGATTATCGGCGTTTATTTTTTCATGGAGCGAGTCGAATCAAACGTATCGATGACTTTAAAGGAACAGTTGGCATCATTAAAGGGAAGGAAAATTATTTTTGCGCATTTAATTGCCTTTTTATTTTTAGCGGGGCATTCAACATTGTACGCTTATTTAACACCTTTTCTAAAGACGTTACTTCATATTGATGGAAATTGGATTAGCATCGTTTATTTCATTTTCGGTATTGCGGCTGTTAGTGGTGGCGGTCTAGGTGGGATATTAGCGGATCAATTAGGAACGAAAAGGACTTTACTCATCGTTATCTCAACTTTTGCCTTAGCTATGTTTATCATTCCGTATACGACCTTTGCGATTCCTGTCTTCTTAGTCGTCATGGTTATTTGGGGGATGATGAGTTGGGCTAATACGCCTGCTTTACAAAGTTATCTCATTGAAACAGCTCCAGAAACAGCGAGCATTCAGCAAAGTCTTAGTAATTCCGCACTTCATTTCGGGATTGCATTTGGGTCGTTTATCGGTGGAATCGTCATAGATCACACCTCAGTTGCTTATAATTCAACGGTAGGAGGCATACTCGTTCTGTTATCACTAATTTGTGCGATCATTTCGTTTAGGGCCCACCAAAAGCCAGTTCAAGTAGCGGATTAATTTTTTGTGAGGGCGTCTTCGTGTAATAATGGAAACGTATTGATATAATATAAACGAAAAATAATAAAAAAAGTAGGGTGAAAGATGGAAGCAAAACCATGTATTCATTCATTGACAGTTAAAAATTCCTTCGTTTTACCACCAGATACAAACACGCATGGGACGTTATTTGGTGGAAAGTTGATGGCTTATATTGATGATACAGCAGGAATCGCGGCGACCCGTCATTGTCGTAAACCCGTCGTGACGGCTTCAACGGATTCAGTTGACTTTTTAACACCGGTTTATGAAGGGCATACGATTTGCCTTGAAGCGTTTGTCACCTGGACGCATCAAACATCGATGGAAGTGTTCGTAAAAGCGATTACGGAAAATGTTTTAACGGGTGAAAGAAAAGTATGTACGACGGCTTTTTTAACGATGGTTGCCCTAGATGATAACGGGAAGCCGACTGAAGTACCGTCCGTTTATCCTGAGTCAGAAGAAGAAAAATGGTTACACGAAACGGCACCGAAACGAGCTGAGTATCGTCGCCAAAGACGAAAAGAAAATCATGTTTTAGCGGAAAAATTCGGCGCAGGATTTCCGTGGGATACGACGACGAATCGCCGAGCATAAATTGACAGTGTGCGTCATAAACATTTACAATAAAACTATCACGTAGAATTGTTGGTGTCATTTATGAAGGAGTTAAATAGTGAAATCGGGAAAATGGCTTTACAGTTAGTTTTAGATAATAGTGATGAGCCAAACTCGATTACTTCAAAGCTTGATCAACAAGGATTTAAGTATTGTGTCGGAAAAACGGGTTCGATGGAGCTGCAAAAAATCGTATCATCGATTGAAACAGCAGCGAAGAGAAACGAAATCATAGATGAAACGCTCTATCGGGAAAACCATGCGCTGTATCACGCGATTATTGATGCGGTTCAAGGGGTGACAAGAGGGCAAAACCAACTACGAGATGTGATGAGAACAGTCGGTTTAACCTTCAGCGTCGTTCGTGGAAAACCGTATGAAAATGAATTAGAGGGAGAATGGATTGCAGTCGCCCTTTATGGGACGATCGGTGCACCTATTCGCGGATTAGAGCATGAAACATCAGGATTAGGCATTAATCATATTTAACCCATTTTAGTCATGAGATATGAGGGGTTTATTCTCTAAGCATGTTTAGAGAGTAAATCCCTTTTTGCTTTTTTTCAAAAATAATTTTAATGATAAGGAGTGGTACAATGGAGCTAACAGGGAATCATTTAAGTTTTTCAGATATGGAAAAAATAATTTACGATTTTGAAACCGTTACCATTGCCGATGAAAGTATGGCAAAGGTCATTGAAAGTAGAAAAACTGTCGAAGAATATATTGATAATCATGAAATAATTTACGGGATTAACACCGGTTTCGGAAAGTTTAGTGATGTTGAAATTAATGCGCAAGATATTGATGATTTGCAACGTAATCTAATTTTATCCCACGCTTGTGGCGTTGGTGATCCTTTTCCTGAACTCGTTAGCCGAACGATGATTTTATTACGTGCAAATGCTTTATTAAAAGGGTATTCGGGGGTTCGACCAGTCATTATTGAACGGCTCATCGACTTATTAAATTTCCAAATTCATCCTGTTATCCCGTCCCAAGGCTCATTAGGGGCAAGCGGGGATTTAGCTCCTTTAGCGCATCTTGCCTTAGCTTTACTCGGAGAAGGGGACGTTTATTTTAAAGGGAAAAGAATGCCAACTAGAGAAGCTTTTAAAGAAGTGGATCTTTCACCGATTGAACTGAAGGCAAAAGAAGGGCTTGCTTTAATTAATGGGACCCAAGCTATGACGGCTGTCGGGGTGATCGCTTATTTAGAAGCGGAAAAACTGATGAAACAATCGGAAAAAATTGCAGCGATGACGATGGAAGGGTTAAATGGGGTAATTGATGCTTTCGACCCCCTCATCCATGAAGCAAGAGGGTATAAGGAACAGCAAGACGTTGCCAGTCGAATTCGATCTTACTTAGCCGATAGTGAATTAATTACGAAGCAAGGTGAAATGCGAATTCAAGATGCGTATTCGATTCGTTGTATTCCACAAGTGTTAGGCGCCTCGTGGCAAACGTTAAACTACGTCAAAGATAAGCTCGACATTGAAATCAATGCTGCAACAGATAACCCACTCATCTTTTCAAAGGAAGGAAAGGTGCTTTCAGGCGGTAATTTTCACGGTCAACCGATAGCGATTGCGATGGACGTTTTAAAAATTGGGCTAGCGGAAGCGGCGAATATTTCGGAGCGTCGGATTGAACGGCTCGTTAATCCGCAGTTGAACGATTTACCCCCGTTTTTAAGCCCTGAACCAGGTTTACAATCGGGGGCGATGATTATGCAATATGCAGCTGCATCCCTCGTATCGGAAAATAAAACACTTGCTCATCCTGCCAGTGTTGACTCTATTCCGTCTTCCGCAAACCAGGAAGATCACGTGAGTATGGGGACGATTGCAGCCCGACATGCCTATGACATTATTCAAAATGTAAGGCGCGTTATTTCCATTGAATTAATTTGTGCGATGCAGGCGGTTGAGATTAAAGGCATTGATAAAATGGCAAAAGTGACGAAAAAATTGTACGACGATGCCCGTCAAATCGTACCGACGATTGATCAAGATCGTATTTTTTCGAAGGATATTGAAGCGTTAACTCAATGGTTAAAAAATAATGACTAAACGATTCGCGATTTGCGGGTTATTCCCGTTATAAAAATAAAATGATTTGGGAGGATACAAGATGACAGAACAAGGGAAAAACATTCGTGCACCGAGAGGAACGGAATTAAATACGAAGGGCTGGGTTCAAGAAGCGGCTTTAAGAATGCTTATGAACAATTTGGACCCAGAAGTGGCGGAAAAACCTGAGGAGCTCGTCGTTTATGGGGGGATCGGTAAAGCTGCTCGAAACTGGGAAAGCTATCATGCGATTGTTGACACGTTAAAAACATTGGAAAACGATGAGACGTTACTAGTTCAATCAGGAAAGCCTGTTGCCGTTTTTAAATCTCACTCTGATGCACCTCGCGTGTTACTTGCGAACTCTAATCTCGTTCCGGCCTGGGCGAATTGGGATCATTTTCGTGAGCTTGAGAGAAAAGGACTCATGATGTACGGACAAATGACGGCAGGTAGCTGGATTTATATCGGGACACAAGGGATTCTTCAAGGGACGTATGAAACGTTTGCTGAAGCAGCGAGACAACATTTTAACGGAAGCTTAAAAGGAACGTTAACGGTGACGGCTGGGCTTGGTGGTATGGGTGGTGCTCAACCTTTAGCTGTGACGATGAATGATGGGGTTGTCATTGCGATTGAAGTTGATGAAGCACGGATTAAACGTCGCATTGAACACCGTTATTTAGATAAAATGGCAACGAATTTAGATGAAGCATTACAAATAGCGAAGGAAGCAAAAGAAAAAGGTGAGCCATTATCAATCGGGTTATTAGGAAATGCGGCGGATATTTTGCCAGAGCTTGTGAGTCGAGGTGAAGTGCCAGATTTATTAACAGATCAAACATCTGCGCATGACCCGTTAAACGGTTATTTACCAATAGGGTACAGTTTAGAAGCAGGGGAAAAGCTACGTCAATCGAACCCTGATCAATATTTAAAAGAAGCGCGTCTAAGTATAAAAACTCATGTCCAGGCGATGCTCGATTTACAAAAAGCAGGCGCGATTACGTTCGATTACGGAAACAACATCCGTCAAGAGGCGTATAACGAAGGGTTAGAAAACGCTTTTGATTTTCCAGGGTTTGTTCCAGCGTTTATTCGACCCCTCTTTTGTGAAGGTAAAGGGCCTTTCCGTTGGGCTGCTTTATCAGGGGATCCAGAAGACATTTATAAAATTGATGAAGCGTTATTAAAAGAATTTGCCCATGATGAGCATTTAAGTAAATGGATTCGAATGGCTAAAGAAAAAGTGGCTTTTCAAGGATTACCATCGCGTATTTGCTGGTTAGGCTACGGTGAAAGAGCTCGCTTTGGAAAAATTATTAATGATCTCGTTGCTTCAGGTGAAGTGAAAGCCCCGATTGTCATCGGACGTGATCATTTAGATTCTGGATCAGTCGCATCGCCAAATCGGGAAACAGAAGGCATGAAGGACGGAAGTGATGCGGTAGCTGACTGGCCAATTTTAAACGCGCTTATCAACTCGGTAAATGGGGCAAGCTGGGTATCCGTACACCATGGTGGCGGTGTTGGTATGGGTTATTCATTACATGCAGGAATGGTTATTGTTGCTGATGGAACGAAGGAGGCTGAAGCCCGACTCGAACGTGTTTTAACGTCCGATCCTGGCATGGGGGTTGCTCGACATGTCGATGCGGGTTATGATTTAGCGAAGAAAACAGCCGAGGAAAAAGGAGTCCACATCCCGATGTTAAAAAAATAACTTCGGGTGAACGTATAACCTAATTTCGAATTTAAATCATTTGAGGAGGTCTATTCATTGAAAACGATTTTGCTATACAATATTGGTCAATTGTTAACGATGGAAAGTGATGGTCCAGTTCGCGGAAAAGCGATGAATGAACTTGATGTGAAGGAAAAGTACGCCATTTTAATTAAGGACGGAAAAATTGAAGCGGTTCAACCTGAAAGTGAGTTAATCGATGTTGATGTCGATGAAAAAATTGATTGTGAAGGAAGGCTTGTCACACCAGGTTTAGTTGATCCCCACACCCATTTAGTTTTCGGCGGTTCAAGGGAACATGAAATGGCGCTAAAACAACAAGGCGTTCCTTATTTAGATATTTTGAAACAAGGTGGCGGCATTTTATCAACAGTTCGAGCAACACGAAAAGCCTCAGAAGAAGAATTGTATAACAAAGCGATGTTTCATTTAGATCGTATGGCATCTTACGGGATTACAACGGTCGAAGCTAAAAGCGGTTACGGCATGGATCAAGAAACGGAATTAAAGCAATTACGTGTCGCGAAGAAGGCGAAGGAAAATCACCCGTTAGACATCGTCTCGACTTTTTTAGGTGCCCATGCGATTACTGAAGATTATAAAGATAATCCAGAAGCATTATTAGATGAAATGGCCTCGATGTTTGATCAAATTAAGGAAGAAAACTTAGCTGAATTTGTCGATATTTTTACAGAAACAGGCGTTTTCACCGTTGAGCAATCTCGACGTTATTTGCAAAAAGCGAAGGATAAAGGATTCGGTTTAAAAATACACGCTGATGAAATTGATCCATTAGGCGGAACAGAGCTTGCGGTTGAATTAGGTGCAACTTCAGGCGATCATTTAGCCGTAACAACGGATGAAGGGATTCAAAAGTTAGCGAATTCCGATACGATTGGCGTTTTATTGCCAGGAACGATTTTTTACCTCGGAAAAGGTGAGTTTGCTCGGGCTAGAAAAATGATTGATGAAGGTGCAATCATCGCGATTTCAACGGACTTTAACCCAGGTAGTAGTGTGACGGAAAACCTACAATTAATTATGTCTTTAGCTGCTCTTAAATTGAAAATGACGCCAGAGGAAATTTGGCATGCAGTAACAGTCAATGCGGCTCATGCGATTCATCGTGGTGATGTCGCTGGACAAATTAAGGTTGGACGAAAAGCGGATATCGTCATTTGGGATGCACCGAATTACATGTACATTCCATATCATTATGGAGTCAATCATACGAATACAGTGTTTAAAGAAGGGAAGATCATTTACAAACGGGGTGGTCTTCTTGGCTAATTATTTAAAAAAGGCTGGAGAAGCGGTGTTTGTCGATCGCCATACAAAGAAAATGAATGAGCTATTAGTCACGCATCAAGAAGCTGACTACGTAAAGTATGGCCTTATTGGCGCTCCTTTATCGAAATCATCGATTAGCCATTCAGGAGCGGCCTTTGCGCCAAGTGCGATTCGACAGGCGATGGCAAGCTACTCGACCTATTCTAATGAGCTTGAAAAAGATTTCCGTGACATTGAGATTGCCGACTTCGGGGATGTTCTGATGCATCCGACGGAAATCGCTCATTCTCAAGAGCGGATTTATGAATCAGTACTAAATACGATTAAGAACAATACCATTGAAAACTTATTCGTTTTAGGTGGGGATCACTCTGTCAGTTTTCCTGCCTTAAAAGCAGTGAAGGAGCATTACGGTAATGTCGGTGTTATTCAATTTGATGCCCATCACGATTTGCGGAACTTAGACGATGGTGGGCCGACGAACGGAACTCCTTTTCGTAGGTCAATTGAAAATGACGTTTTAAAAGGAGAGCATATCGTCCAAATTGGTATTCGTGATTTTACGAACGCTAAAGCATATGCTGATTATGCAAAAGAGCAACATGTAAAAGTGTACACGATGAAAGATGTGTATGAAGGTAATATAAAAGAGATTATTAAAGAATCGATTGCTTATTTAAAACAAAAGGTCGACTACATTTATTTAAGCGTTGATATGGATGTTTTAGACCAAGCCTTTGCACCAGGCTGTCCAGCAATCGGTCCTGGTGGGATGGACAGTTACACGTTATTAACGGCTATCGAAGAAGCAGCGAGCGATGAAAAGGTTAGGGGAATGGATATTGTCGAGATTGATCCGACAATTGATATTCGGAATATGACGAGCCGAGTTGCTAGCTACGTCTTATTCTCTTATTTAAAAGGTAAAGAATAAAAAAATGAAAGGCTATTAGGGAAGATTCTAGTAGCCTTTCATATGCATATCGCACTTTTTACAAACATTTCGTTTCACGATAAGACGATAAAATTTCCCACAATAATGGCAAAACTTATTATCAGTAACGATAATGTTTGGGAATAAAATTTTCTTATGATACATTAGATTTCCTCCAAACTGAACATCCATTCAATGAATTACCCTTATTTTTATAAAAATAAACTAAATAATTTGGTTTAAAGCGTTTTTTTGACTAAAATAAAAGGTAAGCACATATAAATGGGAGTGATCCTTAAAATGACGAAGGAAAAATTGAAGACTGAATTAGAACATTTAAAAATGGACTATATTCGTATACAAGGTGATTTAGAGAAAGTAGAATCAGTCGGTGGTCTCATTCCGCCCCTTGAAAAGAAGCTCAAAGAAATGGAAGAGCAAATGGCTGAATTAAGAAAGAAAATAAAAGAAAAAAACTAAGACTATATGCCTAATCGATGATAGTGCAAAAGCATCGATTAGGCTTTTTTAGGCTTTTATTCCTTTTATTTAATAATCGTTTTGTTATAATCAAGTTTACGTATAAAGGTTTCAACCATTTATATAATGGTAAGGGTATGAGTTAAATTAAAGAAGGGGTTTGGAGAATATGTTAAGAAAATATTTATTAACCATACTATTAGTAGGTGCATTAGTTTTGGCAGGATGTGGTAGTTCTAATGATGAAAATGATGCCAATGAAGATGAAGACGTTACAGAAAACGAAGACGAATCTAATGAAAATGGCGAAGAGGACGAAAACGGAACTGAAGAAGATGGAACTGATGAAGACGATGTAACTGAAGAAGATGAAGCTGTCGAGGAAGACGAAGGAACAGAAGAAGACGACACTTCCGCAAACAATATGAATGCTGATTTACCAGATTTAACTTTACAAGTGCTTAAAGTTGATGAAGATGATGGAATAACGGTTGATAATCATCCAATTTATTCAGAATTAGCTGAAGTGATTGCTGAAGATTCAAAAGCGGGTATTCCAAATGACTTTGCGGTGTATGCCCATGATTTAGTTTATAATGACGATGGGACGACATCTGCTTTATTTATTGGTATTAACCGATTAGATGTACCTCTTAAAAATCTTTATTTTGATCTGACATTAGGAAATACTAATGGAGACTTCATTTTTATGGAAGAACCAATCCTTTTAGATGAAGATTTTGCAGGTATTATTCAGCCTCACAGTGCAATCCCTTTTACGGTCCAAGTGACACCTGAGGGCGAAGAAATATTTATGGGGTTAACGGATGAAACGGTCATTATCGAATTATCAAATGCCGACGTTGAATTCGCTGAGTAAATATCATCA
>CALKAL010000104.1 GCA_937983065.1 uncultured Bacillaceae bacterium
ATAAGGAATGATCTATTTCTTCATAGATATCAGATATTTGTTCAATTTTAGTTTCATCCAAATCGATAACGTCATGAGCTTTATCAACAATTAACCCGACTTGAAGCTCATTTATTTGAACAATTAACAACTGTAGATCATCGCTGTAAGTTGAATGCCCTAATCTTAAGCGTTCTTTCAAATCAATGATTGGTGTGACTATCCCACGTAAATTAATGACACCCTTAACAAATGATGCTTGTGGTAGCTGTGTGATTTTCTGCATTTTCTCTATCGATTTAACTTGCTGCAAATCAATTCCGTATCGCTCATTATTTAATTCAATCACAATAAATTTTGTGTCCAGTTCCAAAGGATTCCCCTCCTAACCTTTAACTTATATTGCCTTATACGACTTAACAAATATGACTGACAAGGAGTTATTCGTATGACATATGTAATTACTTCCATTCCCCGTTGTTCCACCACAGCAGATTTCTATTCTACCCTTATCGTTACTACCCTCTTCTATACAAGCCCCTATAAAAAAGGCTATTCGAATAAAATAACGAATAGCCAAAAATGGATGATTTTCTTTGATATTACACTTTTTTGGCAACTAGGCTGTCATAGTACTTTAGTCGCACTTTAGACCCTCAGCTTTGCGTCCTACCCTTTCGAATAGTTTGCCTTTTTATGGATATTTATGAGTCTTTTAAACTAGTTATCTATTACTATTATATCTATTAAACTCTTAATTTCAACACTAACTTATAGATTTCGACAATTTTTTCATCAGAATCTTAGATATTCTTTGATATTTCGACAAATATGCCCATTATTTTCATCCTTGCTTCTATATTTCACTTATTTTGGCTTATATAAATGGTCAACAGAATAATAATTTAGCTCTGTTATTTTAAGGACGTTTCCTTTCTAGTTCACATAATTGAAAGGATAATGGTAAAATAAACATGACATAGTCTTTTTTGAAACTTATTTTTATATTTAATCGTATTAAAGTTAAATTACTTCTGGAGGTTACATATGAGTAGTCAAGATTTTTTTGAACAACTAAATAAAAAGCAACAAGACCAATTTCATAAGATGATGCGAATTTTAAAACTGATTTTCTTCATTATTATTCCGATTATTATTGTCGGAGTGATTGCTTTTCGTCTATTTACAAATTACATATGGATGGACAATTTAGGCTTCGAATCCGTTTATATGACGATCCTGTTAAGTAAAACGTCATTAGGGGTTATTGGCTTTTTACTATTTTTCTTGATTACGTTTTTTACGATTCGCTTTATTCAGCGAGCCTATGTTCATTCTTTAAACCAAAACATTATTCCTGAATATATGTTGAATAAAAAACGTAGTCGAAAAGCGATTTTTGTCATTTCCATCGTGTTTGGCATATTAGGGACTCTCATCGTGCAAAATATTGGCTGGGAGCCCGCTTTAAAGTTACTAAATTACGAACCGTTCGGTATTGAGGATCCACATTTTAATCGAGATATTTCCTTTTACGTATTTGTATTACCGTTTTTAAATTTCATCGTTAATTTATTATTAGTTACAAGCTTTATTATTTTTCTTGTATTACTCGGTGCTTATTCTGTTTTCGGCATGTACAGGTCGAGTCGCTATGCACAGCTTCATCTCGGCTTAACTCTTGGTGTTGTTGGTTTATTACTAGCGGCGAGTCATTTACTTGAACCATATGAAACATTACTATCAAATCGAGTCAATGCGTTTCAGACAAGTGCTGTTTACGGTTTAAGTTATACGGATAATTTAATCAATATTCCTAAATCGTACATCTTAGCCATCGTTGCCATTGTGGGAATTGTATGGTTGATTGCTACTTTAAGCCGAGGAAAATGGAAGCAAGCTTTAATTCCGGTTATCGCCTATTTAGTTTTCCTCGTTGGAGGGCAGGTTGCTTCAATTATCGTTCAGCAATTTGTCGTATCACCGAATGAGTTAATTCGGGAAACGCCTTATTTAGAACGAAATATTGAATATACGAAAGCAGCTTACGGGCTCGATGATATTATCGAAAATGAGCATCCTGGTAATTATTCGTTAACTGAAGATATGATTGAGCGAAATGAACTAACTATCAATAATGTGCGGATTAACGATGCTAGACCAATTCTAGATGTTTACAACCAAATTCAAACGATTCGTGCGTATTATCGTTTTAACGATGTCGATATTGATCGTTATTATGTCGATGGTGATTATTTGCAAGTCTTTATTGCAGCAAGAGAGCTTTATCGTGACGGACTGACTGACCAAGCAAGAACTTGGGTTAACGAAAAACTTCGGTACACGCACGGTTATGGCGTTGCGATGAGTCATGTCAATGCAATTACAAGCCAAGGTCAACCAGAATACATTTTACGGGATTTACCTGTTGAAGGACCAATTGAAGTGACTAGACCGCAAATTTACTTTGGAGAGGAACCGTACCAAAATGTCATCGTTAACTCAAAAGTAGATGAATTCGATTACCCACTCGGTGAGGTGAATGAATCCCATCGATTCGAAGCAGAAGCAGGAATTCCGATGACGATGTTAAATCGTATTTTATTTGCGATTAAAGATGGGTCGCTTAGAATGATATTTTCGGATCAAATAACACCAGAAAGTCGCTTTTTAGAAACTCGGAACATTAAGGACCGCTTAAATCGAATTGCACCGTTTTTCGAATATGATAATGACCCTTATATCGTTATAAGAGACGATGGAACTTTAACTTGGATTATTGATGCCTATTTACAAGCTGAAAATTACCCATATTCCGAACCGTATGAGGGAAGAACAAGTTATATTAGAAACTCGGTGAAAGTGGCAATTGATGCTTATACAGGGGAAGTTGATTTTTACATTGTAAACGATGAAGATCCGTTACTCTTAACGTATCAAAATATGTTCCCTGATTTATTTACCGAGGACATTCCAGAAGATATTCAAGCACACTTCCGTTATCCTGAAAAATTGTTTAAAGTTCAAGCGAGCATGTATGGAACTTACCATATGAGTGACTTAGAAGTGTTTTATAATCGAGAGGACTTCTGGCAATTCCCGACTGAAAAATATTTTAATGAAGATGTAGAAGTTGAACCGTATTATATTAGTATGAAGCTTCCTGATGAGGATCAAGAGGAATTCATCTTAATGACGTCCTATACACCTAAAAATAGACAAAACATGATAGCATGGATTGGTGTTCGAAACGACGGGGACAATTACGGAGAGTTATTCGTCTACCGATTCCCGAAACAAGTAAATATTTACGGTCCACAGCAAATTGAGAACCGAATTAACCAAGATAGCTACATTTCTCAGCAGTTAAACTTATGGTCACAAGGTGGTTCAAACGTTATTCGTGGAAACTTACTGGCCATACCGATTGAAGATACGATATTGTATGTAGAACCGATTTATATTGAATCATCAAATGAAACATCACTCCCTGAAGTGAAACAGGTCATTGTCGCCTATGAAGACTACATCGTGATGGACGAAACATTTGAAAGATCATTAGAACGATTACTTCAATATGTTGAACAGGGTCGTCCGAGTGATTTACCAGATACAGGAGAAGTACCAGAGGACATTGATGATCCAATTATTAATGCTGAGGAACAACTTAGAGACGTCTCCCAATTGTTCGATCAATATCGTTCAGCTTTAAGTCAAAATGATTGGCAAAGAGCGGCAGACTTAATGGAGCAAATTGAGACTATATTAAACGAAATTCAATAAATGAAAAACAGGTAATTAGCACAAAAAAAGCGTTAGTGAAGCAGATCAATTCACTAACGCTTTTTCTATTTAATCGTCTAAAAACGGCTTACTTTAAACATCCCAATTCACTTATTTCGTATAATTTCTAAACATTGATCTAACGTAATCTTATTTTTTTCTGTAATTTCTTGCTTTCTAGGAATCGCTTCATAAATGTTAGGAGCATCAGACCAGCTTACAGGTAATTCAACAGGACTTTCCTCTTGCCAACGTTTTACCCAAGCTTCCGGTAATGGACCCTGAAATGGTTCATCACCTTTCGCTATTTGCCAAAGCTGAGCCCAAGCACGAGGAACCACTCGCCAAATATCATAACCGCCACCCCCTAAAGCAATCCAACGTCCGTTACAATATGTATGGGCAATTTCATGAGCTAGTTTTGGGATTACTTCATATGTTTTCATCGTGCTATTTAAATGGGTTAATGGATCATGAGCGTGGGCATCAGCCCCGTTTTGTGTAATAATAATGTCTGGTTTAAAATAATCAGCAATTTCCCTTAAAGCGCTTTCATACACTTCGATAAATGATTCATCTTCCGTAAACGCTTCAATCGGTACGTTAAAGGAATAGCCGTACCCTTTATTTTGACCTCGTTCATTTATATAACCCGTTCCAGGAAATAAATATTTTCCCGTTTCATGAATCGATAACGTGCAAACATTGGGGTCATCATAAAAAATAGATTGCACCCCATCACCGTGATGAGCATCGGTATCGACATAGAGCACTTTATAATCGGTTTTTTCACGAATATATTGAATAGCAATCGCGGCATCATTATATACACAAAAGCCAGACGCTCTTCGGCTAAATCCGTGATGTAATCCACCTCCTAAATTAACAGCATGGAGGTAGTCACCATTTAAAACGAGGTCGACTGCTTTTAATGTGCCGCCGACTAGCCACGCTGCAGCATCATGCATATTTGCAAACGCTGGTGTATCTTCAGTTCCGATTCCGTACTCATACATTTCATTTTCCGATAATTTATTTTTCACTGAACTCGCTTTTTTGACGACTTCTACATATTTAGGGTGATGGACGCGTAGTATTTCTTCATCCGTTGCTTTTCTCGGTTCAACAATTTGTTCATGTTTAATACTTTTCATTTTTTGAATAAGGTCAAAGGTCATATCAATTCGTTTTTGATTAAATGGATGATCGTCGTTGAATTTATAATCTAAAAATTTTTCTGAATAAACGAAAGCTACGTCACATGTCATTGTAACAACCCCGGGATGTTAGGCCAAAGAACATCATAACCCTTCTCTTTTAAATCATTAATTAGTGGAAGGGGGTTCATCGTTTGGACACGTAAAACGATAACTTTTTCCGTCGGCCGTTCTTTTTCAGAATAAATAAATACGGATGAAATGTTAGTATTTCGCTCGCTAATTACTGTTGCAACCTTGGGAAGGACACCTACTTTATTAGGGACTCTCACTTCAATTTGGGAGCTTTGTTCATGAATGCCGGTTATTTGTATTAGTGTATAAAGAAGATCTTTTTCAGTGACGACCCCAACTATTTTATTGTCCTGGACAACTGGAACACAGCCAATAGAATGATCATAAAAAATAGATGCGACATCCTCGATAAAATCAAGCGGATGAATTGTAATCACTGGACTAGACATGATCGTTTTAAGGGACTGTTCTAATATGGAGGAATCAGGATTTTCATCTAAAATAGAAGGTGCAGCCGACCGAATATCACGATCAGAGATAATCCCGACTAAGTGATTCAAATCATTGACGATTGGAATGTGACGGATGTTATGACGATTTAATAATTCTAATGCTTCTTTGACTGTGTTTTCTTGTTTAAGTGTAATAATTTCCTTTGTCATGATTTCTTCAACAATCATTTAAGGGCCTCCTAAATATTGTTTCTTCCCATAAAGCGCAGTTTATCAAATGTTTCGATAGATGATTTCGGAACATCTTTACCTATTCTTACTAACAAACAATTAGCGGGGTGGGAGCTTATTTCTGGATCATCGGTTGACATCGGTTTAAGTCCACCATGAGCCATCATTCTTTCCATTAAATTTCGATATTGCCAAATATCTAAGCCTGTTGCTTTCATATCCCAATGCCAATAATATTCTGTTGTCATAACAATATACTTCTCCATTTGCGGATCTTTCATCGAAACTTTTAACAACGTGGAGCCGATTCCAAGACCTCGGTAATCATCTGTTACTTCAATCGCACCGAGCTCAATTAAATCGTCCATTTTTATTTTTGACCATCTTTCAAGGGGATCTGGATATAAAAACGTGACATATCCGACGATTTTATTATCGTCCCTAGCGATAATGACACGTCCCTCTTCATAATCTGCAATCGATTTAATCGCTTCGTATTGCTTATCCGCAGGTCGAAAAGCTTTAAGTCCTTCATCGAAATAAAAATCATTTAATTCCCCTGACGAAAGAGGTCCTTCAATAATGATTGTTTGATTATTATTTTTTATCGTTTCTTTAAAGTACTGTTTAGGATGTTTCAAGTCAGCACCACCTAAATTCGTTATTATATATTTAAACTTGATTGTACATGCTCATACAATTTTAGTATACATGATATTAGTTAAAGAAAAAACTGGATTCCATTTAAAATATGGAACCCAGTTAATTTTTTATATATATCGACTGAATGGAGAAAGTAGAGCAATCATTCGTTTTAAAAGGAAGGCGGTTGGATCGTTTTCGTTATCATCATCGTTGTCTTCCTCTTC
>CALKAL010000105.1 GCA_937983065.1 uncultured Bacillaceae bacterium
GTCCAACTCGTAATACTTTCTAATCCTTTTGGATGCTCTAAACCATCTCTATACCATGCTTCATGCATTTTCCAGTTATCGGCAACAATCGTATTATTTTTATAAAAATCCTCAGATAAAGTAGCTGCACCTGTTAATGTTATTAGGCATCCATCTTTTACCCATTCATCTTCAATAACTGGTTTTGCTGCACCTGAAGTTGCGATTGTTACGATATCTGAATCAGTGATACATTCTTCCATTGAGGAAACTATTTCAAACTTTGCATCAACGTCATTTTGCATTTCTTCAATAAACTTTTTACTTCTTTCATTATCAATGTCATAGACTTTAATTAGTTCAACGCTTGGTCGTGCATATTTAATAGCTAAAACAGAAGCGCGGTTAATGACTCCTGTGCCAACAACAGCTAATACTTTTGAATCTTCATTCGCCAAATAACGACTCGCTACACCAGGTACTGCCCCAGTTCTCATAGCACTTATTAAATTTCCAGACATAAATGCTAAAGGTTCACCCGTATCTACATCATTTAAAGTAACTGTTAATACGGATCTAGGGAGCCCTTTTTCTTTATTGTTAATATTAGAGCCGTACCATTTATTACCTGAAATATTAAAATCCCCACCTAAATAAGAAATAAGGGACATAAATCTACGGTCAGGTCCTGCTACTGGCATATTTTCAAACCTTTTTTCTTCTGGGAACCAGAGCATCATTCCATGCTCATTTTCTAGTGGGCCCCCCATTAAGTAATCCCCTTCACCTACAACATCGAACATTTTATCGATTGTTTCAACACACTGTTCCATATCTAAGACCCCAGCTTCTTTAATATCTTCTTCTGATAGGAACAGGAACTCTGTTTTAACATCTTGCATAATAAATTCCTCCCACTTTTAAGTTTTATGACTATCTGAATTGTCATTCATATTCAAAATAACATTAATTAAGGCATAAGTAAACCATTTTTAAATAAAAAAGGAGCATTTGCACCATTTTCAAAAATAGATTACTCTTTAAAAAGGTGTATAACGAATACAAATCATTATTTACTATATAAATTAAAATAATTTAGGAGGTTTAAAATGTCCGACTCCCTTATAGAGAGAATTGTAAAAACAAAAAATACATTACCAAAAAAACAGAAAGCATTCTGTGAGTTTGTTTTAGAAAATTATAGGGAAATAGGTTTAGATTCTGTAAATGAATTATCAAAAAAAGCATCAGTAGGGACAACAACGGTGCTAAGAACTATTAGTGCGCTAGGTTATGAAAGCTTTCAAGAATTTAAAAAAGACCTACATAATTTTCTAATGGATTTAGAAAAACCAGTATGGTGGGATTTTAATTCAAAGGATTCCAGTTTATCAGTTATAGAAAAGTCTTGGAATGATATTAACGAACTACAGAAAATAACGTTAAATGAGAATTTAGTAGTTGGGATAAACAAAACAGTGGAATTGATCAAAGACTCTACTAGGATAAATGTTTTAGGTTTAAGAACTTCTACGGTTGCTGCAGTTTACTTCGAAAATTTGATCAATGCTTTTTATCCTAAAGTAACTCAGCTCAGTCATGATTCGCATTTTATAATGGAGAAAATTTATCATATGCAAAAAGGAGAAATTCTTATTATATTTGCATTATCTCCTTTTACGAAATTAACTTTGGATGCTGCAAAATATTGCTATGAGTTAGGTCATCCTATTATTTTAGTTACAGATAGTCATGAAAATTCAGTTGTGCCGTTCTCGGATGTCGTACTCTATACTTACAGGGCTAAAAAGCAATATACAATCGTTCCAGTTATTTCGCTAATTGAAACTATTACATTAGCTTTAGGAAATGAAGTCGAAAACTCTAATAAAATTCTTGATGATATAGGAAAACTATTAGTAAAAAGTAATATTACTACTTTATAAAAAATCGCCGGTATTCAGAACCGGTGATTTTTTATAAGTTAAATGATTTAAAAACGACAAAAAGGAAATTTTTGCTCCTTTTTTCAAAATAAAAGGTTTACATATTCCTTTTTCTATGTTAGATTGATAGAAATAGTACAGATTCAATGATCTGTATTTTGTATACGCTTACAAATATATTTCGATAGGAGGCAAAAAGATGGAATTTTCACCATGGACTTTATTTACAGATGTAGGTCTTATCGCATTATTATTGTTACTTAGTGTATTTATTAGAGCTAAGGTAAAGATTGTTCAACGTTTATTTTTACCTGCTGGTATCATTGCTGGTGTTTTAGCACTTGTCTTTGGTCCAAATGGTTTTGGTTTAATTCCTTTTTCAGGACAGCTAGGAACATATCCTGGAATTCTGATTGCAGTTGTATTTGGTGCGTTACCACTTACATCGCCAAAGATTAACTGGAAAGAGATTGCACAACGAGTAGGTAGTATGTGGTCTTACTCCCAAATTGCAATGATTTTTATGTGGGGTGTTGGCCTATTATTTGCTTTACTTCTATTAAATCCTTTCTGGGATAATCTTCATGCTGGATTTGGATTACTACTAGCCGCTGGTTTTGTCGGTGGCCACGGTACTGCTGCAGCAATAGGAGATACTTTTGCGCAAAATGGTTGGGAAGAAGCAACTTCTATTGCCATGACATCAGCAACGGTTGGTATTATAAGTGCTATTTTAATCGGTATGGTATTTATTAAAAGGGCCTCTTCAAAGGGGGATACTAACTTTATATCATCATTTAATAAATTACCAACAGAACTTAGAACAGGATTAATCCCTTCAAAAAGGCGCCAGAATATCGAAGTTGATACTGTATCATCAATTTCTATAGATCCACTTATTTTCCATATTTCTTTAATTTCTGGTATTGCTTTATTAGGGTATTATTTAAGCCAATGGGGAACAAGTATTTTGCCGAATGTTGCAATCCCAGCTTTTTCATTAGCCTTCCTAGTTGGTTTATTTGTTAGAAAAATATTAAATGTTACAAAATCAGATAAGTATGTATCAAAAGAAGTAGTGAGTCGAATTAGTAGTGGTGCCACGGATTTATTAGTAGCGTTTGGTATTGCTTCAATTAGTTTAACAGTTGTGGCCCAATATTTAGTTCCAATGATTATATTATTCATTTTTGGATTAGTCGTTGCATGGACTTACTTCTTTATTCTTTCAAAAAGATTCTTTGATCAATACTGGTTTGAAAAAGGTCTATTTACTTGGGGATGGACTACTGGAACAGTTGCTATGGGAATCGCACTTCTAAGAATTGTTGATCCAGACTTGAAGAGTCGAACATTGGATGACTTTGGGTTAGCATATATTCCAATTGCCCCAGTTGAAATTTTAATAGTTACCTTTGCTCCAATCATGGTAGTTAACTCACAATCTTGGCTATTTATTCTATTATCTTTAGGATTTGCTCTAATCATAGGAATCATAGCAAAATTAAATGGCTGGTTTAGTTTTAAGAAAAAAGAGACTGTTGTTAACAAAGAGATGACAGGATAAAGAATTTAACGGCATCCTATATAAAAGATAGCTAATAGTAAATCTTTTATATAGGATGCTATTTTCTAATTTACAAAAAAACATGTTAGTGTAGTCCTTAAATTTTTTATGCAATACGTAATTAATCGGCAAGTGATAAGGAGGATTGATTTAGTCTGTATTCATACATATTAATGATACTAGTAGTTTTCATTTATGCAGGCAATATACTTACGGGAAAGGCAATCAATGATTTGCCACCGTTAACAATAGCTTTTTTTCGATTAGTTATTGCATTTATCATTATGTTTCCAATCGGAATTCAAACGGCTTGGAAAAAACGATCAACATTTTTGGAGCATAAAACTCCTTTACTTATCATGGCGCTAACAGGTGTTACTTTCTATAATATTTTTCTTTATGGCGCATTACAATTTACGTCAACGACTAATGTATCGGTATTACAAACCGCTATACCCGTTGTAACTGTTATTTTAAGCGCCTTTTTATTAAAAGAAAGACTAAAAAGAATTCAATGGTTAGGAATTCTATTATCATTTTTCGGTGCGGCATGGGTTGTTTTAGATGGGAAGTTATTTCAACTAACTACTAATACATGGAACATTGGCGATGCTATTATGATTGGTGCTATTTTAGCTTGGTCAATTTACACGATTTCTGTCAAAAGGTATATGCCTCTTTTTCCGCAGTTTGCTGCTATATTTGTTATGACAGGTATTTCTGTAGTCATTATATTGCCAATGGTACTGATTGAATGGGCTGTAGTTGGAATTCCTTCTTTTGAATTTCCTTCACATTTAATTGGATTATTATATCTAGGTATATTTCCATCGTTTATCGCCTTACTATTATATAATCATGCGATAAAATTAATAGGACCGTCCCAAACCTCGGTATTTATTAATTTTCTACCTGTTGTAACGATGATTGGAGCTTACATATGGCTTAATGAAAATATAACTTTAATGCAACTTATTGGAGCATTATTAGTGATATGTGGAGTATTTCTAACAACCCAATTTAACCGTGACCGTAAAAAAGGGGTTAGGTAGTGGGTTATTACAATTATTGTTATTGGGATAAGTCGAATCTCTTAAAATCCAATGTTATTTTTTTGTAAAGTCCTGCATAGATTTAAGTAGGACAAGCGAAAGGAGATTCGTGCAATGGATCCGTTAATGATAGCGATTATTTTTGTCGCAATGATTGTCATATTGCTTATTTTTGGGCCACCGATGCAAGTGTTGCGCATGACATCAAAAGGTGTCGTTAAACTTATTATTGGTGCGTTTTTCATCTTTTTTGCGAACGTGTTTGGTTCTATGTTTGGGCTTCACATTCCGATAAATTTAATAACGTCAGCCATTGCTGGGTTTTTAGGTCTGTTTGGACTTGGCTCATTAATAGCGATTCATCTAATTATTCTACCTTAATTTCTTTTTAAAATTTTCATAGATTTTTCGTATAAAAATCTATCATTTTGCCCATCCTATAAATGGAGGTGGGTTGAGGTGAACGTTCATTCTATGAAACAATGCCACATTTGTGAGGAAGAGAAAGAGAAAGGCATTTATTTATTAGTTAGTTTTATTTGTACGGATTGTGAAAAAGAGATGTTAAACACTGCGCCAGAGGATGAAAAATATCAATATTATGTGGAACGTTTAAAGCGAGGACTTCAAAATCAATTGAATATGAGATTACTATCCTAAATTTCAAGAGAGCGTATAAACGGCTCTCTTTTTTGATGTACAATAGATGATGAATACATAAAAAGGAGCTTGTTTCATGGATCAATTACGGACCCCGCTATATGAAGCATTAATGAAGCATGTGAAGCAAAATCCAGTGTCGTTCCATGTTCCAGGTCATAAAAACGGGAATCTATTTTTAAAAGAAGCTTCTCAACTATTTTCTAACCTATTAAAATATGATCAAACAGAGCTTAGGGGGCTTGATGATTTACATCAGCCAGAAGGAGCGATTAATGAAGCGCAAATTTTAGCGGCTGAACTTTATAAAGTGAAGCGTACTTTTTTTCTCGTCAATGGTTCAACTTCTGGTAATCTAGCGATGATTTTATCCGCTTGTAAGCCAGGGAAGTCAATTTTAGTCCAAAGAAATAGCCATAAATCAGTAATGCACGGCTTACAACTAGCAGGTGCAAAGCCGATTTTTTTCTCACCAGAGTTTGATAAGGAGACAGGCCGCTATTCCATCGTCAATGTTGAAACGATTAAAGCGGCAATCGAAAAGTACCCAGACATAAAAGCCATCGTCCTTACTTATCCCGATTATTTTGGCTCGACATATGATTTAACGTCGATTGTTGAATATGCCCATAATCGAGGGATTCCAGTATTAGTCGACGAAGCGCACGGGGCCCATTTCGTCTTAGGGGATCCTTTTCCGAAATCGGCTATTGAATGTGGGGCTGATTTAATCATTCATTCGGCACATAAAACATTACCAGCAATGACGATGGGATCTTATTTACATTTTCAATCTGATTTGATAGATGAAAAAACGGTTCAACATTATTTACAAATCGTTCAATCGAGTAGCCCGTCGTATTTGATTATGGCTTCCTTAGATTTAGCGCGGAAATATGTCGCTCAATATAGTGAAAAAGATAAGGATAATTTATTAAAACAAATCGATAGGCTTCGAGAATTGTTAAAAACTTTTCCGCTATGGGACGTAGAAAATATTCGAACGCATATCGATGATCCGTTAAAAATAACGTTAACGTCGAATCAATATAGCATGACTAAAGTTGAACGATGGCTTAACGATAATGGAATCTATCCTGAAATGGTTCAAAACAACCAGCTGTTATTAATCGCTGGGCTTGAATTTGATGATGCGACGATTAAGCAGGTCGAACGATTAAAAGATGTTGCACACGATGATTTAACGGGCATAAATCGTGGTACAATGAATGATAAATGGTATAAAAATACGATTAATGAATTGCCTATTTCTTATGACAAGCTACAAAAGTTAAACATCGAATGGCTTCATTGGGATGAGGCTGTTGGTCAATTAGCTGCAGAATCAATCATTCCTTATCCACCTGGCATTCCTTTTTTATTAAAAGGTGAAATGATTGAGAAAGAACATGTACAATGGATTCAAGAAGCAATTAATGAAAAAATATATTTACAATACAATGGGAAAAGCTTAGCTGAAGGCATCGAAGTTTTTCGAATAGATTGAAGAGGAGAAAGACATTTGAGTGGATTATTTATAACGTTTGAAGGTGTAGAAGGCGCTGGGAAAACGACTGTTTTACAACATGTGTATGACGAATTAAAAGATAAATACGATGTGATAAAAACGCGAGAGCCTGGCGGAATTGAAATTTCAGAAAAAATACGCGCCATTATTTTAGATAAACAGCATACGGAGATGGACGCACGGACGGAGGCGCTTTTATATGCGGCTGCAAGAAGACAACATTTAGTCGAGCGGGTTATTCCTGCATTAAATGAAGGGAAAATTGTCCTATGTGATCGATTCATCGACAGTAGCTTAGCTTATCAAGGTTATGCGCGGGGAATTGGCGTTGAAGAGGTGTATTCAATTAACCAGTTTGCGATTGATTCGTTTATGCCCCATTTAACGATTATATTTAATTTAGATCCCGAAGTCGGCTTAAAACGGATTACACAAAATGAAGCCCGGGAGCAAAATCGGCTTGATTTAGAAAAGCTATCATTTCATAAGAAGGTTGCTGAAGCGTACGATATGTTAGCAAGTCGGTTTCCGAATCGAATTCAATTAATTGATGCCCATCAAAGCCTAGAACGAGTCCAAAAACAATGCTTAGACATCGTTCATAATTTTATTAAGCAATAATATTCAAAATTTTTAAATGAATTTTTTGTGTAATACTGCTAAAATACCCTCTAACTTGGTATAATATAATAAAAGACGTGATGGAGGAGAGCAGGATGAAATTAATTCTTGCAATTGTACAAGATAAAGATGCGAATCGGCTCATTGATTCTTTATCTAAGAACAAATTCAAAACAACTAAATTAGCTTCAAGTGGTGGGTTTCTTAAGGAAGGAAACACGACATTAATGGTCGGGTGTGAGGATAATTACGTCGACCAAGCACTTGAGATTATTAAAGACAATTGTAGCAAACGTGATCAAATGGTTGCTCCTATTTCTCCAATGGGTGGCGGAGCGGATTCTTACATTCCGAAGCCTGTTAAAGTTGAAGTGGGCGGGGCGACTGTCTTCGTCTTACCAGTAGATTCATTTTTACAGTTTTGATTTAAGGAGCGAACGATCGTGAAAATTAGCCAAGAGCTCAGATCACAGCTCGATACTGGGCAAAAACAATTAGGAAATAAAGCACCGTCCATCAATTCCTTTCAAAAAGTCGTTCATCAAGAAAAGCAAAAAATGCACGAAAAGGAATTGAATCGACTATTAAATGATATTACGAATCAGGGTGAAAAGCTTGCTCGGTCGCGGACGTTTAATGATTTATCTCTTTATAAAAAACTCGTTAAACAGTTCGTTAAAGAAGCCGTCGACTATGGATTAGAGCTTGATCAAGAGAGAAGCTGGGATTTGAACGGAGAAAATCGCCACCTTATTCTCGTTAAACAGATTGATGAGAAGCTCATTCAGTTAACAGATGATTTAATTAACCAAGAAAAAGAAGGTCTCGACGTTTTAGAAGTTATCGGAGAAATTAAAGGATTACTCGTTAATTTATACGTTTAAGTTAGGATGAATAAAGTTGGCAGCATGGTTAGAGCTACAAACGATTCAACCAATTGCAACGAAAATTTTACAAAATAGTTTATCAAAACAGCGCATCGCCCATGCTTACCTTTTCCACGGGCCTAAAGGGACTGGCAAAAAAGAAGCCAGTCTCTTGTTCGCTATGTGCTATTTTTGTGATGAAAAAATAGATGATACGACACCTTGTATGTCTTGTGTTCATTGTAAACGAATCCAATCAGGCAACCATCCTGATGTCCATCTTATTGAACCAGAAGGGCTGTCAATTAAAAAAGAACAAATCCATTTTTTACAGAAGGAATTTAGTTACACTGGGCTAGAATCTAATAAAAAAGTTTATATCGTTTCAGAAGCGGAGAAAATGACACCAAACGCTCAAAATCGATTGTTAAAGTTTTTAGAGGAGCCGAATCAAGAAACGGTTGCGCTATTATTAACCGATCATCTTGGGGGGATGCTCGATACGATCATATCTCGTTGTCAAAGGATCCCATTTAATCCTCTATCAACAGATGAGGTTGCTTTACAGTTTCAAAAAGAAGGTTTACCAGATTCTACTGCGAAACTATTAGCAGCACTCGAATTCGATTTAGATGAAGCACTTCAATTAAATGGAGATGATTGGTTTGCCGAAGCACGAAAAGTAATGGTACAATTAATAGACAAAGTGATGAATCCGAATGACGATAGTTATCTATTTTTGCATATTACGTGGCTAAAGCATTTTAAAGAACGTAAACAGATAGATTTCGGCTTGGATTTGTTACTTTTATGGTATAAAGATCTCGTTTCCCTACATTTAGATCAAAGGGAAAAAATCGTATATATCGATCAATTGGAGCGATTAGAACAATTTGCAACTGTCGTTAGTTTAAAAGAAGCAAGGCAGCTTATTTATGAAATATTACAAGCAAAAAGAAAGCTCGCCCAAAACGTTCATTCGACATTAACGATGGAGTATTTATTGTTCTTGCTGCAAAGATGAGGTGAATGGCATTGATTGAAGTGATTGGTGTCCGTTTTAAAAAAGCGGGTAAAATATATTATTTTGATCCTGGTCAAAATCGTTTATCTAACGAGGATCATGTGATAGTTGAGACAGTTCGGGGAGTTGAGTACGGAAAAGTCGTCATCGCAAACAAAATGGTCGATGAGGAAGATGTCGTTTTACCTTTAAAGAAGGTTATCCGTGTAGCTAATGAAGAAGATCACCAAACGGTCTCAGAAAATAACGAAAAAACAGAAGAAGCCTTTCAAATTTGTACGTCTAAAATTATCGAGCACGAACTCGAGATGAATTTAGTCGATGTTGAATACACGTTTGATCGAAATAAAATCATTTTCTATTTTACCGCAGATGGTCGAGTGGACTTCCGCGAACTTGTGAAGGATTTAGCGTCTGTTTTTAAAACCCGGATTGAACTCCGTCAAATCGGTGTTCGTGATGAAGCGAAAATGTTAGGCGGTATCGGTCCATGTGGTCGTATGCTTTGCTGCTCGACGTTTTTAGGAGATTTTGAACCTGTTTCAATAAAAATGGCAAAGGATCAAAACTTATCGTTAAACCCGGCGAAAATTTCTGGACTTTGTGGACGTCTCATGTGTTGTTTAAAATACGAAAATGACACTTATGAAGAAGCGAAACGAGAATTGCCGGATATTGGTGAAGAGATGGTTACTTCTTTAGGAAGTGGAAAAGTCGTTGGCTTAAACATACTTGAAAGATTAGTTCAAGTTGAGTTGAGTGAAATGGAGCGTACTGTCGAATATACGTTAGATGAGTTAATTGAAGAAGGAGTAATATCTGTTTCTGCCAATGAATAATTGGAGTGGATGATGTGAATAAGAAAGAAATGTTAGATCGTTTTTCCAATTTTGAGAAGCGATTTACCGAGTTACAAGAAGATTTTGGATCACTAAAAAAATATTTAGTGCAGCTCGTGGAAGAAAACCACCAGTTAGCACATGAAAATCATCATCTGAAACAGCGGATTGAAACATTACAGCACGAAAACTATCAACAAAATGGTGACGAAGATCAAACGGAAAAAACGACGCCTGTTGGTGAAGGCTATGATAATTTAGCACGAATCTATGAAGAAGGCTTTCATATTTGTCACGTTTATTTCGGAACACCCCGAGAAGAAGAAGATTGCATGTTTTGCTTGAAATTTTTTGGATAATGAATGAACGTTAAC
>CALKAL010000106.1 GCA_937983065.1 uncultured Bacillaceae bacterium
TTGATAATAGGAGGGAATTCTATGGTTCCAGGTAGAGGGGGAGAATTTCCTGCATAACCCTCTAAATTTCCTGATTGAACCATTGAATTTTCAAGCCCAAACTGGATATCACTACAACTTCAAATTCCCAGCACTCATTTTAAATCTAAAAATTCATCTTTCAAAATTCCATAATAAACAAGGTCAATGTACTCTCCATCTTTTTTAATATGCTGCCTTAAAATTCCTTCCTGCTTCATCCCGATTTTCTCCATCACGCGACCAGATGCAACGTTTAATAAAAAATATCGCGCAAACACTTTATGGTAGTTTTTCTCTTCAAAGGCGAACTGCAACATCGCTTTCGCTGCTTCTGTTGCATAGCCTCTTCCCCAATAAGGCTCTCCTATCCAATAAGCGATCTCACCGTTATTAAATGCCTTATTGTTTGATAATGCAATCGCCCCATAAACTTCACCCGTATCCAAATCCGTAATCGCAAACTCATACGATTGATCTGAAACAAACTTCTTATAGTGCCCTTCAATCCAAGTGATCGCGTCACTTAACTTATACGGATAAGGCAAATATAATGTGTTTTTGTAAATATTATAGTTATTGCAAAGTCTTTGAACGGCCTCAGCATCCGATTTTTGAAACAACCGCAATATAAGCCTTTCAGTACGAATCATTAATTGATCATGAAAATATTCCATTTTTTTAGCTCCTAAAATATATTAAAATCTGATTTCATGAAAACTATTGATTAACGATCTGAAAATATGATAATATAAACGCTGTCCGATTATTTTAATTGAAACGTTTAAAAATCGCAAATTACCGCGACAACAACGCTCCCACGCGGTATATGGAAATTATAAATGGATAAAATATAAAAAGCTTGGCTTGGTAGCTCAGTCGGTAGAGCAAAGCCGTAAACATCCAGAAATAACATCATCGTAGGCTTTGTGAGGAGCGCCTGCTTCTTCGACCAATCATGCAACGCGACGAACAAAGAGAACCAAATCTGTAAAAGAAACAAACTAAATAAAAATAACCAGATATGGCTTGGTAGCTCAGTCGGTAGAGCAAAGGACTGAAAATCCTTGTGTCGGCGGTTCGATTCCGTCCCAAGCCACCATTTAAAATAACTAAATCATTCATTTTTAAAGGAGACGTAACAATCTCCTTTTTATTTTTATAGGAGTGAACAGATTGAAGCTCTATGGCGATTGAAGGAGACACATTGTACGCCTATACAAAAGAGCGAGAACAAATAGAGGAAGAAACAGATGAAAAAATAAAAGACATAGCTTTACATTTATCTTCAATCTAAATAATTTAGAGAAACAAAAAATCTAGTGGAAAATGTTACGTAATAGTAGTAACTGTAATCATTATTTTAGAGAAATTTAGTCAACGTAATCTCAAATCAATATAATAGGACTAAAGTAATGTTACAAATTAATTACAAGCGCCGTAAAATTCGATGTTTTTCATTAAAATATGCAGAAATAGACACTTTTTAAGGCGGATATTACGAAATAATTGCTAATTTCTGTTAGTAATTATACAAGTTCTTTACAATCACGTCATAAAGGTTTATTTTTTCGCCGATAATTGATAGATTATCATTATGTATAAAATATATCGATTTTCATAGAGATCAGGTTAAGAGATAGAAAGAAGTTGGAGGAACTAAAATTGGGTATTTGGTTAGGAAAAATAAAAGATAGTTTTACAAGTTTAGCGTCTAAATTAAATAAGCCTATTAAAATAGCACTAGTATCGACTTTCGGTGCGGGATTAGCAGTAACGTCGGTCAGTCCGCCAGTACATGCTGATAATTCTCGTTCAAGTAGTTTAAAGGAAGTCTATCACGTTTATATCGATAACGACTACATAGGAACATCTGAAAACAGAGATCAGATTGAAAGCTTTATTAATGAACAAAAAGAACAAGTTCAATCGGATTATAAGGGTGTTGAACTCGTTCCAAACTCAAACATTGATTTTCTAAGAGAGTTCGTTTTCTTCCCAAGTGATGAAACAAATTCAATTATTAATCACCTTGATGGAAACATCGAATTCCAAGCTAAAGCGATTAAGCTTGAACTAGAAGGGGAGCTCATCGGTTACGTTAAAAACTTGGATGATGCGAACAAAGCATTAAACCTCGTTGCTCAAAAATATTTACCGAGTGAGATTGAGGAAGATTTTGTTTTCTTAGAAAAAGAGAGAAATGAAATTAACTTAACGGATGTCATTGAATTAATGCCTGACGAAATGAGAGAAGTATACACTCGAGGTCAGGATCAAGAGGAAGAAGAGGTTGAAGAGGAAGAGTCTCAACAACTCGTATTATCAGACGGAACAGTTATTTTAGATGTCGGTCTATCTGACAATATTAAATATACAGAAGAAATTATCGACCCTAACCAAATTTTATCAGTTGAACAATTACAGAAACTATTAGAGCGTGGAACAACAGGTAAGCAAGTTCACACAATTCAAGAAAACGAAGTACTAGGTCAAATTGCGAAAAACTATGATATTTCCTTACAACATTTGTTTCAGCTTAACCCTGATTTAGATGAAGATTCAATTATTCGTGCAGGACAAGAAATTTACGTTGAAGGTGAAAAACCATATGTCGATGTTACGTACACGGTAGAAGTCACTGAAGAAGAATCCGTTGACTATCAAGTCGTAACGAAACAAACCGACAGTCTATATAAAGGTCAAACGAGAGTTGATCAATCAGGCCAAAAAGGAACAGAAAAAGTCACATATGAAGTTGTGAGAAAAAATAATGAAATTGTTTCTAAAAAAGAAATAGATAGAGAACGTATTAAAGACCCAGTTGACCGAGTTGTTTTACAAGGTACAAAAGTTATCTCCTCAAGAGGAACTGGAAACTTTGCTTGGCCAACTCATGGCGGCTATATTTCAAGTCATTTAGGTTACCGCTGGGGATCTTACCATAAAGGAATTGATATTGCAGGTGTATCAAACCGTACAATCATGGCTGCAGATAATGGTGTTGTCACATTTGCAGGCTGGGACGGTGGTTATGGAAATAAAGTTATCATTAACCATAACAACGGCTTTAGAACCGTCTATGCACACCTTTCATCTATTAACGTCTCAGTTGGACAAACGGTGAAAAAAGGTCAAGCCATTGGTTCGATGGGATCAACTGGTGACTCAACAGGTGTTCACTTACACTTTGAAATGTATCGAAACGGTTCACTAGTTAACCCATTAAATTATTATTAAAAAGATAAAAGATGATATAAGCTACACTCCACAAAGTTCAATAGACTGTGGAGTGTATTTTATATTCTAAAGTCTCATCATTTCATTAAAAAGTCTCATACTAACAGGCACAAGCAATTTACGAAACTGTAAAAAGACATTTAATTCAATATGATGTAAAATGAAATTAGACTCTTGTCTATAAGGAAGGTGTTTAGAAAATGAAATATAAAGTGTTAGTCGTCGATGACGAAAAACCGATTGCAGATATATTACAATTTAATTTAGAAAAAGAAGGTTACGAGGTCGTTTGTGCTTACGATGGCAATCAAGCAATTGAGTTGGCAAAAAAAGAAGAGCCAGATCTCATCCTTCTCGACATTATGCTTCCAGAAAAAGATGGGATGGAAGTCTGTCGTGAAATTAGAAAAGATTATCAAATGCCAATTATCATGCTGACAGCAAAAGATTCCGAAATTGATAAAGTGTTAGGTTTAGAGCTCGGTGCAGATGATTACGTTACAAAACCTTTTAGTAATCGAGAGCTCATTGCTAGAGTAAAAGCGAACTTAAGAAGAAGACAAGCCGAAGAACAAAATCAAACCGTACCAACGACACCGAATTTGAGAATAGGCTCATTAGAAATTAACCGAGACAATTACTCAGTCAGTCGAAATGGCGAACCGATTGACTTAACACACCGAGAATTTGAACTACTTCTCTATTTAGCGCAACATATCGAGCAAGTAATGACCCGCGAGCATTTATTAGAAACGGTATGGGGCTATGATTATTTCGGTGATGTTAGAACAGTCGATGTAACGATTCGTAGACTTCGGGAAAAAATCGAAGAAAATCCGAGCAACCCAAACTGGATTGTAACACGAAGAGGCGTCGGTTATTATCTCCGTAATCCAGAGCAAGAGTAGATGCTAAAGCAGTGCGTAATAACTGCGATAATCAGCTCTTACCTTCGTAATCCAGAGCAGGAGTAGATAGGATGAAAAACATCTTAAATTTCTTTAAATCGATACAATTTAAAATAATCACGATTTATATTTTATTACTTCTCATTGCGATTCAAGTAATTGGGTCTTATTTTGCCCAGCAATTAGAAACGAGATTATTAGAAAACTTCACCGAGTCCATCAACGACCGTGTTCAGCTATTAAATTACAATTTGGAACAATCCTTTGCTATCGAGCGTGATGAAGAGGATACACCGTTAGAAACTGAAATACGGTCCATTATTATCGATTTTGATTCTGAAGATTTCAATGAGATTCAAGTGATTGATACGAATAGCCGCGTGCTCGGAACGAATAACCGATTCAATCAAAGCATTATCGGAAAAAGAACGACCGATTTAAGAATTCAACGGTCACTTGCAGGAAACCGGGAAGAGAATGTTTTGTACAATACGGAAAACGGCCATCGTACATTAGTCATATCCACACCGATTTACAGCCTGGACAATACAGAAGTTAAGGGCTCATTGTACATTGAATCATCAATTGAAGCCGTATATGAGCAGCTCAGTGATATCAATAAAATTTTTGCCAATGGGACGATACTAGCGATATCTGTATCGGCCCTATTAGGTATTTTAGTCGCCCGAACGATTACAAAGCCCATTACTGAAATGCGTAGGCAAGCGAAAATTATGGCAACAGGGGACTTCTCACAAAAGGTTAACGTTTACGGCCCTGATGAAATCGGCCAACTCGCATCGACCTTTAATGAATTAAATGACCAGCTTCAGCTCGCCACAGCAACGACAGAAGGTGAAAGACGGAAGCTCAGCTCTGTTTTAGCGAACATGAATGATGGAGTCATTTCAACTGATCGAGACGGGCGAATTATTTTAATGAACAATCCAGCTGAAGAGCTCGTTAGAAAAACATTTGAAGAAGCAAGTGGCGAGCCATTGCTTGAAGTACTAGGCATTCAAGATGAAGTGACTAATTTAGAAGAAGTAAAAGATTTAAATAGTGTCATAATCGATTTTTCCGAAGACGATAATCAACTATTGTTAAAAGCAAATTTCTCAGTCATTCAAGATGAACATGGTGAAATGGCTGGATTTTTAACCGTTATTAGTGATGTCACTGAGCAAGAGAAAATCGAAAGGGAACGAAGAGAATTTGTCGCGAATGTTTCCCACGAATTGCGTACACCATTAACGACGATGCGCAGTTACATCGAAGCACTCACAGACGGCTCATGGCAAGATAAAGAGATCGCACCGAAATTTCTCGGTGTCGTTCAAAACGAAACAGAAAGAATGATTCGCCTCGTCAACGACTTATTACAATTGTCGAAAATGGATAATAAAGATTACGGCCTTTCAAGGGAACGGGTCAAATATATCGAATATATTGATCAAATCGTCGACCGGTTTGAGATGAATATTGGTGATACATTGACCCTCGAACGAAAATTACCGAAAGACCAATATCACGTTTGGATTGATAAAGATAAATTAACTCAAGTGTTAGATAACATTATTTCTAACGCGATTAAATACTCGCCAGAAGGTGGCAAAATTAAAATTGAAGTCGTAAAAGATAAAGAGCGACTATTAACGAAAATAACGGACCAAGGTGTCGGCATTCCTGAAGAAAATTTAGAGCGAATTTTTGAACGCTTTTACCGAGTTGACAAAGCACGCACACGGCAGCTCGGTGGAACAGGACTTGGTCTAGCCATTGCGAAAGAATTAATTAACGCTCATGGCGGTGACATTTGGGCATCGAGTCAAGAAAATCAAGGAACGACGATTGCCTTTAGTCTACCTTTAATGCGGAAGAAAAGGGGGCGCGACAAATGATAGAGCATATTAAATCCGTCATTCTCTTCATCCTTGTCGCGATGAGCCTAGTATTAACGGTTGCTATTTGGAATTATCAGCCCCAATACGAACTGCTTAGCCAGATGGACTATTTAGAAGAGACGCAGTTAGACGGAGTTCAATTACCGCTTAGAGCCTTAATTGAACCGCAACAAATTGTTTTTCATAATTATCAAGAGAAAAAAGAATTGTCTTCACCTAGTGAGCGCCACGATTTTTACGAACAAATGATGGAATGGGATTTTGCCAGTGTTGATCCCTACTTAAGCACACGCCGTAGCATGTGGCAGCGATCCGTAGAAGTCATTTATCCAGCTGACATCCCTCTCGATTTAATTACCCAATTGTTTAATATCGAGCGGATGGACACGAATTACGATCAAACTTTTGACCGTATCATTTTTCAACTGTCGCAAGCAAATAATGACATTCGCGTCACTTTTGCCTCGTCAAAGCATGATCACGTGTTAAACGGACTCATTCAATCATCAGTAGCATACGAGCAAATTGAAGAAAAAATTAACGATCCGAATTTAACGCCAGTTAGTCCGTATGCAAAAAACGATTTTTTCATTTATTTACCGATCGATGGATTTGAAGTTGAAAGTCATACATTATTAACGGACAGTGTTGACTTATTACCACTTAGAAATGTGCTATTTAAAAATCCATCATTAGTTCGACTCACACCGACGAGCGGAATATCTAATGAGGAATATTATACGGATGGTACGCGCGCATTAGTGACTAAAAGAGTTTTTCAAAACGAGCGAGTGATGGAATATGTGAACCCGCTCACATCTGAAATTGAGACGATGTCAACCGAAGATGTCATTCGGAGAAGCGTTAACTTTACGAATGACCATTACGGTTGGACGGATGAATATTTATTAGATGAAGTCTTTGCCCAAACTAATACAGTTAAATTCCGAATGTATTATGGAGGCTATCCGATTTTTGAAAATAATGATGCGACCGATATTACTCAAACGTGGACGAATAATGAGCTATACGAAATGACCCGTCCACTATTCCAAACGAGTACGCAATTTCATAATGAGCAACAAGAAGAAGTTTTACAATCGGGATCGTCGGTCATACAATTTTTAGAGAGTCAATCAGATAACATCATGTTAAATGGCATTGAAAATATTCGCGTAGGCTACCAGCTAGAAATGGTCAGCGATATTTCTAACGTCCTGTTATTAAAACCTGAGTGGCATATTAAATATTTTGGCGAATGGCGACCACTTAGCTATTTCACCTCCATGTTAATCGACAGGGGGGAAGATTAAGATGAAATGGGGACAAATTAAAACGATTTTTATCATTAGTTTTTTAATCGTTAACATCTTTTTATTCCAACAGTTTTTAGACAAATTTAACCGAGCGAACTATGAAACAATCGCCCAACAGACGACCTTCGAAGAAAATTTAAACGCCGATGAAATAACGATCGGTGATTTACCAGAGCGCGGGCGTAAAGAAGCGTATATTTCAGCGCGGCGCTACCAATTTAGTGTGGACGATATCGAAGCGTTAGGTGAACGGGTTGAATCGCAAAATATTTACTTAACCGAGCAAGGTGAAATGATTTTCGGCGAATTCGTTAATCCAATTCCGTTAGATTTAAACGATCAATTAGATCAATCAATTGAAAATTTAAAAACACAAATTTTATTCGGCAATGAATATATTTTTTGGGATTACTATGAGAACGAAAACGTGTTATTATTTTTTCAGGAGCAAGAGGGGCATACGGTTTATTTCAATGAAGCGGGATTACTCATCGTCATATTAAATGAAGAAAATGAAGCGATGTATTACGGTCAAACATTACTAACAGGCATCACCCCCCAAAGCGAGGAAGAAACCGTTATTGACCCGATGAATGCTGTTGAAGTTTTGTACAACAGTAATTCACTATTTCAAAAAGATCACATCTCAAATATGCGTCTCGGCTATCATACGTTAGTCCCGTTAGAAGGTGGACTACAAGTGTTCGCGCCGACGTGGGAAATTAATGTGAATGATGAAAGAACGTATTTCGTTAACGCAATGGAAGGACAAATGATTCCTTACAACGAAACAGATTTTATAGAAAATATGAAAAACTTTATTGAAAGAGAAATAGAAAGACTAGATGGAAGTGAAGAGGAATGAGTTTACATTTTAGTGTGTTAGCTTCGGGAAGTACGGGAAATGCTATATATGTAGGAACAGATGAAGTAAATTTACTCGTCGATGTCGGTTTAAGCGGGAAAAAGTTAGAACAACTCATGGAAGAAGTCGGGAAAAACCCGAAAGATTTAGACGGAATTTTAGTGACCCACGAGCATAGTGATCATATTAAAGGATTAGGTGTTGTCGCGAGGCGCTACGGCTTACCAATTTATGCGAATGAAAAAACGTGGCAAGCAATGGAAAATCAAATTGGTGACGTTTCAATCGATCAAAAATTTGAGTTTCAAATGGAATCGGTGCAAACATTCGCTAATTTAGATGTCGAAAGCTTCGCCGTTTCCCACGATGCAGTAGACCCGATGTTTTACGTCTTTCACCATAACGGAAAAAAACTAGCTATCATTACAGATACGGGCTACGTTTCCGAACGGATGAAAAAGACGATTGAAGAAGCGGATGCCTTTTTATTTGAGGCGAACCACGATGTTGGGATGCTACAAATGGGGCGTTATCCGTGGAATGTGAAACGCCGAATTTTAAGTGATAAAGGCCATGTTTCCAACGAAGATGCTGGAATTGCCCTACTAGATGTCATTGGCAATAATACAAAACATGTTTATTTAGGCCATTTAAGCCAAGATAATAATATGATTGATTTAGCAAAGATGAGCGTTGAGCAAACGTTAACGAAACACGGAATCGAAGTCGGTAAACAACTTACATTAGAGGATACAAGTCCGATTAAACCAACTCCTATATGTTATATTTAAATTTTTTAACAAAACATATCGAAAGAGGTGTCAGTCATGGGTTATTATGATGATCATATGCGGACAAATAAACCGAAAAGAAAATGGCTACTTCCAAGTATATTAGGGTTTATTCTAGGAACTGTTGCAATCTTTTTATTAATTCCAGCATTATTTCAAGCGAATCTCTTACCTTATGACTTATCGGCAAACGATGAAACAGAAGAACGCGTGCAAAACAACACAGAGAGTGGAAATAGCGAAGGAGTTAATGAAGTAAGAAATGTGAATGTTGACATTACAACACAAATTACTGACATTGTCGATGACGTTTCCGAAGCTGTAGTAGGTGTAGTTAATATACAAAACCAAAGCATTTTTGGAAGACAACCGACGACGAATGAAGCTGGAACTGGTTCAGGCGTCATTTACAAAGTCGAAGGGGATTATGCTTACATCGTCACGAACTTTCACGTTATTGAAGGTGCGGACACCGTAGAGATCTCTTTCGCAAACGATGAACAAGTCGAAGCGGAAGTCATCGGTGGAGATGTGTTTACCGACTTGGCAGTTATTCGTGTTGATGCAACGAACGTCGAAAAAGTGATAGAAATGGGAAGCTCTGATAACTTAAATGTCGGTGAACCCGTCATTGCTATCGGAAACCCCCTCGGCATGCAATTTGCAGGCTCTGTCACGCAAGGCATTATTAGTGGAAAAGACCGCGTCATCCCAATTGATCTAACAGGCGACGGCATCCCAGATTGGCAAGTCGAAGTCGTCCAAACCGATGCAGCGATTAATCCAGGAAACTCAGGAGGCGCCTTAGTGAACATGCAAGGCGAGCTCATCGGAATTAATACGTTAAAAATCGCCGCACCCCAATATGAGGGACTAGGCTTTGCAATTCCGATTGACTTTGCGAGACCCGTCATAGAAGACTTAGAAAAGGATGGTAACGTCACTCGCTCATACCTCGGCATCGTACCATACTCATTAGAAGATATCGCCCAATTCCACTGGCAGCATACGTTACGCTTACCAGCCGATGTACAAGGCGGTGTCATCGTAGAAAGTGTTGAACGAATCTCACCCGCTGACCAAGCTGGCTTAGAACAATATGACGTCATTGTCGCCTTTGATGGCCAAGAAATAAACAACGTATTAGAGTTAAGAAAATATTTATATAATGATACAGACCCAGGTGATGAGATTGTCGTCCACTTTTACCGCGCAGGCGAACTGATGGAAACGACTGTTACCTTATCAGCACAATAATAGATGAACTAATGCTCCCCTTAAGATGAACCACTTTTAAGGGGAGCATTTTTACGAACAATGATTGTCTGATTACGTTGTAATGTTCGCTTTTAGCTGATATACACAAAAAACAGACGTTATTCACAAACTGTGTATCAATAAATTTTCTGACAACAATATATGGGGAAGAAAAATAAAAAATAACCATATATAGCGCGAACATATGTTAATATGTTAGTAAACCTGTGGATAAGTGGGCGTTTTTCAGTAAAAAGTGGACAACTTTGAACTATTACACAGCCTATCCACAGAAAATGTGCGCAACCTGTGGATTCCGTGAATAACTTATAAAATAAGGATTAAGAGGTTGTGTGAGTAAAAAACGAACGTATGATTTAAAAAAGTAATGTTCGGAAGTTGGAGGGTTTAGTGATTGGGTGGCGTGAAGGTTTGTGCCTAGTTGGGATTGATCGTGTTAAGAGCACCTGTTATCTGGATGACTATACTCGGACGTCGTTGTAAAAATTAAAAAGTGGAGATGAAGCAATGAACATCACAATCATTACAGTCGGAAAACTGAAAGAAAAATATTTAAAACAAGGCATCGACGAATATTTAAAAAGACTAACCCCCTATGCAAAAGTGAAAATTGTAGAAGTCCCCGACGAACAAGCACCAGACAATTTAAGTGAAGCAGAAATTGAAGACGTGAAGCGGAAAGAAGGAAGTAAGATCCTTTCGAAAATCGGAGCGGACGAATATGTGATCACGCTAGAAATAGAAGGAAAACAACTAAGCTCTGAACAATTCGCAAAGAAGTTAGATGAGTTAGCTACATACGGGAAAAGCAAGGTTAGTTTTGTGATCGGCGGCTCCCATGGTTTAAGTGAAGAAGTGAAGAAGCGGAGCAACTACGCCTTATCTTTTAGTAAAATGACTTTTCCACATCAGTTGATGAGATTAGTGTTGGTGGAACAGGTTTATCGGGCGTTTAGGATTATAAGGGGGGAACCGTACCATAAATAGAGGCAAAAATTGTTGAAGATATGGAGGTAAT
>CALKAL010000107.1 GCA_937983065.1 uncultured Bacillaceae bacterium
TTTTTTCATCCAATCGGTTGATTCAGCTCGTTTAACGATAACAGCCCTTTCGTAATAGCTAACTTCACATGTTCATACGTTAATCCACCTTGAACGTAAAGAGTATACGGCTCCTTAATTGGCCCATCCGCTGTTAACTCTAAGCTGCCTCCTTGAATAAACGTTCCCCCTGCCATAATGACATCATGCTCATAACCTGGCATATAGCTCGGATAAGGGATCACATGAGAATTAATCGGCGATTGTTGTTGAATAATTTGCGCAAATTTAATCATTTCCTCTTTAGAATTAAACGTAATCGTCTGAATGAGATCTGTCCTCTCATCTTCGGGTCCTGGTTTTGCGTTGTACCCATTTAATTGTAAAAGTTTAGATGTGAAATAGGCACCTTTTAACGCCTCTCCAACGACGTGAGGGGCTAAAAATATTCCTTGATACATTTCTAACAAACTATAAATACTTGCCCCAGTTTCCTTTCCTAACCCACCAGGTGCGACTAAATAATTACTACATTTATCAACAAACTCCTTTTTACCGACGAGATAACCACCCGTTTTAACAATTCCCGCTCCTGGATTTTTAATTAAAGAGCCCGCCATAATATCTACGCCGACATCCGTTGGTTCTAACGTTTCTACAAACTCACCGTAACAATTGTCAACGAACACAATTAAATCTGAGCGGATGCTTTTCACAAAATCAACCATTTCTTTTATTTGTTTTATTGTAAAAGATGGTCTGTCTGCATAGCCTCTTGAACGTTGAATCGCAATCACTTTCGTTTTAGCGTGAATCGATTGTTCAACCCGCTCGAAATCAACCTCGCCATTTTCTTTCAATGGAATTTCACTGTAATGAATGCCGTAATCTTTTAATGACCCATCAACTTCTTTTTCGATACCGATAACATCTTCTAACGTGTCATACGGTCGACCTGTTATATACATTAATTCATCGTCTGGTCTTAATAACCCAAAAAGCGCCGTTGTAATCGCATGGGTGCCAGAGACGATTTGATGCCTGACTAAAGCATCCTCCGTGTTGAAAATAGACGCATATACTTCTTCTAATTTATCCCTACCACTATCATCATAGCCATAGCCTGTTGTTGGATTAAAATGATAATCACCGACTTGATGCCGTTGAAAAGCGTTTAATACTTTTAATTGATTAGCGGTGACAATTTTACTAATTTGATTAAATCGGTCTTTTAATTGCTCTTCTACCTCTGTAATTGTGTCGAATATATTTTCGTTCATCTTTTATCACTCATTTCATTAATTGGTTGTAGATTGGATTGTCTGGATTAATATATCCGTGAAGGTAATAGCTATTATCTTCTTCCTGAAATTGTTGTTGTTCAATGACTGTTTGTAATTTTAACCGATTGAGTAAATCACCTTGATCAGCTGGGATAGAAACATCATATTGATTCCACAGCTGCTTTAAAACGTCTTCTATTTTAACTTTTAACTTTCCGATATCATTTTTATTAAACGCACTCATTAAAATACTCGGGCTTGAATAAGGAATGAATTGTTCAGTTAAAAGATCCCGTTTATTATAAACTGTTAATTGAGGAATGTGATCTGCATCGAGTTGCTTTAATATTTGTTTTACTGTCTTCTCATGGGCAACGGCATCTTCATGTGAACTATCGACAACGTGCAAAATAAAATCCGCATCTCTTACTTCCTCTAGTGTGGAACGAAAGGCTGCAACTAATGTTGTCGGTAATTTTTGAATAAAACCGACCGTATCGGAAACTAACACTTGAAACCCGCTCGGTAAATGGATTTTTCGAATCAATGGATCTAACGTGGCAAATAGTTTATTTTCTTCTAACGATGTTTCTTTTGTTAGCCGATTGAAAAGCGTTGATTTGCCTGCATTCGTGTAGCCAACAATCGAGATTTGGAAGACAGAGTGGCGTTTACGATTTTCTCGGGATTGCTCACGGTGTTTAACGACTTGTTTTAAAGCATGTTTAATATCAGAAATACGGTTTCTTATATGTCTTCGATCTGTTTCTAATTTCGTCTCACCTGGCCCTCTAGTCCCGATACCACCACCGAGTCTTGATAATTCAATCCCTTTTCCGTGTAATCGTGGAAGTAAATATTCAAGCTGAGCTAATTCAACCTGGAGTTTTCCTTCCCTTGTACGAGCACGCATTGCAAAAATATCTAAAATTAGTTGCGTTCGATCAACAATTTTTACACCCCAAACGTTCGTTAAATTTCGGTGTTGAGTTGGGGTTAATTCACCATCTACTAATACGACATCAATCTCAAGCTCCTCGATATAATGCTTAATTTCTTCAACTTTTCCAGTTCCGACAAAATAAGCCGAATGTATTCTTTCCCGTTTTTGTGTAAATACATTTAAAATATTCGCCTCGACTGTTTCGCCTAATGCTTTAAGCTCATCAATTGATGATTGGAACGCTTGATCTGTTTCAGTTTGTAATTGGCAACCGACGATGATTGCTTGTTCAGCCATAAAAAATCTCCTTTAATTGTTTTTCTTATATTATTTGCATTTTTAAGTCGTCCATGAATCAAAAAAATAAGCCTATCAACATTGTGTGATAGGCTTACCCCCTCGTCAAGTATTTAAGATTCGAGTTCAATATTTTTTGATGGTGCAAACGTTGATATGGCATGTTTAAAAATTAATTGCTGTTTGCCTTCTGTTTCAATCAAGACTGTAAAATTATCAAAAGATTTTATGACTCCTCTTAATTGAAAGCCGTTAAGCAAAAATACAGTTAAAGGAACCTTCTCTTTTCGTAATTTGTTTAAATAAGTGTCTTGTACGTTCGTTGAGCTTGCCATCATAACTCCTCCTCTTTCTATCTCATCATAATTACATATTCGATAAACTCTACAACATTCCTTCTAAATCTTTAATTATTATTGAAAATGTTTCCATATAACGGTTTGAATCTATATCATACCATATTATATTAGGAATTTTGTTTCGATAATAAGTTAGTTGTCTTTTTGCAAACCTGCGCGTATTACGTTTAACGAGCTCTATTGCTGTATCTAGCGTGTATTCTTGATTAAAGTATGGGATAAACTCTTTATATCCAATCCCTTGCATCGGCTGTATTGTGTCACCATAATGCGTGTATAACGATTTGACTTCCTCTACTAAACCCGCTTCAATCATTAAATCAACACGCTCATTTATTCGCTTATATAATAAATCTCGGTCCATTGTCAAACCGATCATCGTCAAATCATAAAGTGGTTCATTTGATTGATCTTTTTCAATATCAGACATCTTCTTTCCAGATGTTTCAATCACTTCTAAAGCACGGATGACCCGTCTCATATTATTCGGATGAATTTGTTCTGCTTGTTGAGGATCTAACCGTTTTAAACGATTGTAAACAGATTCTATTCCGAATTGATCAATTTCTTTTAAAATTTTTTGTTCATACGCCTTGCTTCTTTCAACAGTTGCAAAATTAAAGTCATAAAGTGCAGCGTGAACATAAAAGCCTGTTCCTCCAACAATGATTGGGAGCTTACCTTTATTCGTTAATTCAACAACCTTGTCATTGACATCTTGTTTAAATTGATGAACGGAATAAGTTTCTTTAGGCTCTAGCATATCAATTAAATGATGAGGGATACCTTCCATTTCCTCATCTGTCGCTTTAGCCGTTCCGATATTAAAAGATTTATAAATTTGCATTGAATCCCCATTTATGACCTCACCGTTTAATTTTTTCGCTAATTCAATACCGAGCTTCGTTTTTCCAACAGCGGTTGGCCCGATAACCGAGATGACTTTCTGTTTTTCCATCTAATTCACCTTAACTACATAATTCGTTTAAACATTCGTTTAATTTCGTAATCACTAAAATGGATGATAACCGGTCTACCATGGGGACAAGTAAATGGGCTATCACATTGTCTTAAATCATTTAATAAATATTCCATTTCAGCTCGGTTTAAATAATGATTCGCTTTAATCGATCGTTTACAAGCCATTAAAATGGCCGCTTCTTCTCGAATTTTCTCCAAATCTATCATTCGATGATCGATTAACTCGTCAATCATATCTCTTATGACCTCTTCTTCCTCACCTTTTGGAAACCAGCTCGGATGGGATCTAATGATATAACTATGATTGCCAAATGGTTCCAAAAATAAACCTACATTTTCAAAAAATTCTCGATTCTCCTCAATGACCATCGCTTCTTGGTTTGTAAATTCAAAAGTAAGTGGTATTGCGAGCTCCTGTAATTGCTCTGCAGGCTTTCCTAATTGCTTTTTATAATATTCGTATTTAATCCGCTCCTGTGCTGCGTGCTGATCAATCATGTACATCCCTTGTTCATTTTGAGCGAGTATATACGTTCCGTGCAATTGACCAATCGGATACATATCAGGCATTCGGTCTATTTTATTTGGATGTGAAGATGTCGCTCGTATATTTTCTTCTTGATTTTCAAAATGATCAATTGCCTCATCAATGGATGGAATTGGCACATCGTTTATATCATCAATCAACGGATTCATATGAACAGATTGATAATTTAAAGGCTGCTCCTGTTCCTTTAAATGGTTTCCTTCATATTCATCTTTATTAACATCGTTAAATGTTAATGACGTTTGTTCGGATTTTGTTTTCTCTTTCTTTACACCAGATGGAATTAAACGCTCTTTTTTTAATCGCTCATTAATTGTATTTTTAACGATATCAAAGAGTTCTCTTTCCTTACTAAATCTCACTTCAGTTTTCGCTGGATGGACATTTACATCAACTAAATACGGATCCATCTCTATTTTTAATATGACGAGGGGAAAACGACCAATCGGTAAAAAAGTATGATAGCCTTCTAAGATCGCCTTATTAATATAAGGATTTTTTATATAACGACCGTTAACGATTAACGTCATATATTTACGGGCGGATCTTGTTAATTCTGGTTTTGATATAAGACCAGTAATGTCATAGTCTAGCGATTCATTATTTATTTCGAACATATTACGTGCGACTTGATAGCCGTAAATTTGCTGGACGACTTGTCGTAAATCACCATTGCCATTCGTGAAAAAGATTCTTTTATTATTATGTTCACATTCAAACCGGATATTAGGATGGGATAATGCCATGTTTTGAATGACATCAGTTATATGACCGAGCTCAGTATGAACGGTTTTTAAATATTTTAAGCGCGCTGGTGTATTAAAAAATAAATGCTCAACCGTAATTTCCGTCCCTTTACGCTTATCTGATTTATTTTTCCCTTTAATTTCGCCACCAATGATTGTTAGCTCGGTTCCTGCTTTTTCTCCCGTTGATGTTTTCAACGTTAAATGGCTCACACTCGCAATACTCGCTAACGCTTCACCTCTAAATCCTAACGTTTTTACCCGAAAGAGATCGTGTTCATCAACAATTTTACTCGTCGCATGGCGCTCGAACGCTATAACACTATCGTCCTCTTCAATTCCGTCGCCGTCATCAGTAATTTTGATAAGTTTTAAACCAGCTTCGACTAACTCAATTTTAATCCACGTACTATTAGCATCGATACTATTTTCAACTAATTCTTTGACGACAGAGGCTGGACGTTCAACGACTTCACCTGCTGCTATTTTATTAGACAGTTCATCGGCTAATTGAATAATTTTCCCCAAAACTAATGCCCCCTTTTAGTCCAGCTCTTTCTTTAATTCATAAAGTAGATTCATCGCATCCATCGGCGTCATCGATAAAACATCAAGCTTTTTTAACCGTTCGATGATGTGTACATGCTCATTGTACGGTGAGATACGCGCTTCTTCAAAGAGTGTTAGCTGTTCCTCTTTTTGCTGTTGTTTAACAAGCTCCGTCGTATCTTCAAACGTATGAAGTAAATCATAAGCCCGGTCAATAATATCCTCTGGTAGATTAGCAATTTTCGCTACGTGAATACCGTAGCTTTTATCAGCTTTACCTTCTTTAATATGATGTAAAAAGACGACTTCTCCGTCGTGCTCATCCACTTCAACGTGGACATTTCTTAATCGTTCTAAACTATCTTCTAAAGTTGTTAACTCATGATAATGGGTAGAAAATAACGTTTTCGCCCCGATTCGGTTATGAATATATTCTATAATTGATTGGGCTAACGCCATTCCATCGTAAGTGCTTGTACCCCGACCAATTTCATCAAGTAAAATTAAACTTCTTTTCGTTGCATGTCTTACCGCATGTTCAGCTTCTAACATTTCAACCATAAACGTACTTTGGCCAGACACTAAATCATCCGCCGCTCCTATTCGGGTAAAAATTTGATCGAAAATCGGCAGCCTTGCTTCTTTAGCGGGGACGAAACAACCGATTTGTGCCATGATGACGATTAGTCCTAATTGTCTCATATACGTACTTTTACCAGCCATATTCGGTCCCGTAATAAGTAAAATATTCGTCTTTTCATCCATCATTATATCGTTTGGCACAAATTCATTATCCATCACTTTTTCAACAACCGGATGTCTGCCATCTTTAATATGAATCGTACTGTTTGTCGTCATGACAGGTTTTATATAATTATTTTCTTCACTTACATTGGCGAAGCTTAGTAAACAATCTAACGTACTTAATTCATTCGCTAGCTTTTGTAATGGGACGATATAAGCTTTTAGTTCATCACGAATTTGGACAAATAACTCATATTCAAGCTCGACACTTTTATCAGTCGCTTCTAAAATAAGCTGTTCCTTTTCTTTTAACTCAGGAGTAATAAAACGTTCGGCATTCGTTAATGTTTGTTTTCGTTCATAACGATCTAAATCAACGGCGGCTAAATTCGCTTTCGTCACTTCGATATAGTATCCAAACACTTTGTTATAGCCAATTTTTAACGATTTAATGCCTGTTTTTTCCCGTTCCTCTCTTTCTAAATTAGCAACCCACGCTTTCCCATTTTTTGATGCGTCACGATATTGATCAAGCTGCTTATTAAAACCGTCTTTTATAATTCCACCTTCTGTAATACTCACTGGTGGATCTTCGTGAATGCCTCGATTAAGTATGTCGTAAATGGTTTCATACGGCTTAATGTTATCGAGTAATTGATTGATTTTATCATTCGAAATATTTAATAATGTTTCCTTAATGTTTGGAAGAACTTTTAATGACCGTTTAAGTTGAAGTAAATCCCTAGCATTCACATTCCCAAATGAAATTCTTCCAACTAACCGTTCAATATCATATACTTCTTTTAATGCATTTTTTAATTCTTCTCTTTCAAAAAAAGCGTCAATTAAAGCTTTAACTTGGCCATGACGGGTTTCTATCGCTTCTTTAGATAAAAGAGGTTGATCAAGCCATTGCTTTAATTTTCGAGCTCCCATCGCCGTTTCCGTTCGATCAATGACGTTTAACAATGTCCCTTTTCTACTTTTATCACGAATCGATTCCATTAACTCTAAATTCCGTTTAGAATATAAATCTAGTTTCATGAACCGATTCAGTTCAATATATTTAACTTGTTGTAAGTGGGATAGGAAACGTTTTTGCGAATGAAAAATATATTGAAACACACGGCCAAATCCTTGAATTAAACGTTCATCATGTATGTTAGACACTAAATATGTATAGTCTTCTGGAATTGAAGTTTTATCTTCAATAGATATCGTCACATTTAAGTAAGACTGTAAAGATTTCGTATAAGGTTCATCAAACTCAGAAGGGATGATAATCTCTTTAACGGGACGATTATAAAGCTCACTTAATACATCGTTCCAACCGTTTTCTATTAAACTAACCGTTGATTCACCTGTGGATAAATCGACATAAGAGATAATAAAATCCGTCTCAGATGGTGTAATCGAGACGATAAAATTATTTTCATCTTCTTTTAAAAATTTTCCTTCCATCAATGTGCCCGGTGTAATGACTTGTACAACTTCACGTCGAACGACCCCTTTAGCTACCTTTGGATTTTCTACTTGCTCACAAATGGCAACTTTATAACCGCGATCAATCAGTCGTTTTATGTACCCTTCTGCTGAATGATATGGGACACCGCACATCGGGATTTTATCTTCTGCACCACCATCACGAGCTGTTAATGTAATTTCTAATTCTTTAGCGGCTTTAATCGCATCGTCGAAAAATAATTCGTAAAAATCACCGAGTCTAAAAAATAAAAATGCGTCTTCATATGATTTTTTTATTGATAAATATTGCTTAATCATCGGTGTATATTTTGCCATGTTTATTTCCCCCATTGATAGCTATCTCAACGTCATTATAGCATACATAAAGGTATTCATAAATTGATTAAAACAATCCATTTTCCTTAAAAAGCCCCGAAAAATAGGATCATTTAAATGCGAAATTGATAACATGATTCTATTAAGTTAACAAGTAAAAAAAGTAAAAGATGATTTCACATTTAAGAAGTGAAACCATCTTTTTAACATTCGCTAACGGATTGAACTAGTTTTGTTCGACTTCGATATCAGCTAGTTCTTTTTCTAATTCATCAAAATCGACATCGTCTTCATCAAAGCCGTCTGGATCCACTTTAGCCCATACCTTTGTTTCTCCTATAATATCACAGACAAATTCCCGCTCGAGTTCGACTTTTATTTTACCGTTATCTTCTATACTACATTCTAATGTGTTAGGCTGTTGAGTGGCTCTTGCAACTACATCAAATTGATTTGAAATGGCCTGCTCATCTCGCATGACGATAGGTACTTTGTCAACGTATGATTTTTTTTCAGTGACGACTTCTGTTTTCGTATTGTCGTTATACGAATACCAAACATTAATGTCATAAGCCCCTGCTACTTCAACAACATCCCCTTTTTTCTTCGCTTCATATTGGTGATTAATAATCCAACAACCGAGTATGCTTGACGGTCGATGATTCGGGGTGACGGCATGAGATGTTTCAGTAAACTTCTTACCCTTACCACAAACAGCTTTCGTTATAATTTCGCGATATTCACGATCAAACATCCTTCTTCTCCTCCTTCATTAGCCAATTTATTTTATGCAAACTAGGTATATGTTGTGATTACGGCAAGGATTGTTAATGACTTACTCATTCATATTCAATCGCCTATTAAAGTGTTAAAAAAATAAGCTCAAGATTCATATATAATAAATGAATCTTGAGCTATATTTGTTAATGCTCTACATTAGATCCTGTTTCCCCTTTAAGAACGTCTCCTCCAGTTGAGCGGACAATCTCATCGGTAATTTCATTAGCAATCGTATTTGTCACTCGTTGGAGTAAATCGTTTACGACGACTTGCGATTCTTTAAACTCTTGAACAATCGGAATCTCGTCTAATTCTTCTTGTAAACGATCTATTTGGTCCTCAACCTTTTTTAAAGCTTCTTCTTTACCATAATGTTGTAAATTGACAGCTTGTTTTTGAGCGGCTTTTATTTTTTTAATTAAGCTTTGAATTTTCGTATTTTGATTTATTTTAACTTCTAACTGTTTAAAACGGTCAATCTCTTCAATATTTGCTAATTTACGTGCTAATTCTTTAGCTTCTTCAATAACTTCTTTTCTCGTATATTTTGCCATATTAAATCACCTCGATGACTTCAGTTGCTGGCTCATCGACTAATTCACCATCTAAAGTCCATGTTTTCGTATTCGTAATTTTAACGTTTACAATTTTACCGATTGCTGATTTCGGACCTTTAAAATTGACGAGCTTGTTTCTTTCAGTGTAACCAGCTAACATTTCATCATTGTTTTTACTCGTACCTTCAACTAAAACTTTTACGATTTTTCCTTCATAATTCTCTAACGCTTTTTTAGAATATTCATTAACAATTTCGTTTAAACGATAGAGACGCTTTTTCTTCACTTCCATCGGTACGTTATCTTCAATTCTAGCTGCTGGTGTTCCTTCTCTTGGTGAATAAATAAATGTATACGCACCTTCAAAGCCAACTTCATGATATAAAGAAATAGTCTCTTCAAATTGCTCCTCTGTTTCATTCGGGAAGCCAACGATAATATCTGTCGTTAAGGCAGCGTTAGGAATTCGTTCTCTTATTTTTCGAACGAGCTCTAAATATTCCTCTCGCGTATATCTTCTCGCCATAACGCGTAAAACTTCTGAGCTACCTGATTGAACAGGAAGATGAATATAAGGCATTAAGTTGCCACCTTTAGCGAGCACTTCAATGAGTTTATCATCAAAGTCTCTTGGATGGGATGTCGTAAATTTAACTCTTGGGATGTCGATTTTCCGAATTTCATCCATTAATTCGCCTAAACCATATTCAAAGTCAAGATCTTTACCGTAAGCATTGACGTTTTGTCCTAATAATGTGACTTCTTGATACCCTTGTGCTGCTAAATGGCGCACTTCTTGAATAATATCCTCGGGTAAACGGCTACGCTCTTTACCACGAGTATAAGGAACAATACAGTACGTACAGAATTTATCACAACCGTACATAATATTAACCCATGCTTTAATACGCCCTTCACGACGCTTCGGTAAATTTTCAATAATGTCGCCTTCTTTTGACCATACTTCAACGACCATTTCTTTACTCATTAATGCGTTAAACACTAATTGTGGAAGGCGGTGAATATTATGGGTACCGAAGATTAAATCAACGTACTGATATTTCGTTAAAATTTTATTAACGACGGATTCTTCTTGGGACATACAACCACAAACCCCAATAATTAAATCAGGATTTTCTAATTTTAACGGTTTTAAATGTCCGATTTCACCGAACACTCGATTTTCAGCATTTTCTCGAATCGCACATGTGTTGAGTAAAATAATATCTGCTTCTTCGGTCACTGTTGTTGCTTCATATCCCATTTCCGTTAAAATACCTGACATCACTTCACTATCATGCTCATTCATTTGACAACCGTATGTTTGAATTAAAAACTTTTTCCCCTCACCCAAGCCTTGAAGCTCATCTGGAATTTCAAAATCATATAATATATCTGTATCTTTTTTACGACGACTTCTCGCTTTCTTTAAGTTGGGAGGTTCATAAGTTGCTTGAAAATACTTCATGAAATCTTCAGATGACTTTTTCTTCAAACGTTCTAAATTATCCGTGTCGGATTTTACGTCCGATGGATTTTCTTGTTTGATTTGGTTTAATTGTTTACGTTGCTCTTCATTCATATTAAATCTCCTTTCTTCCAGTCATAAAACAGAACCATACAAATTACAGTATAAATCTTCAAAACGATTTTAACAACAAAAGATAAACAAACAGAGTGAATGATGTTATAGGAATACTATAATTTTGCCAAATTTAAAAAGGCTGACACTAATTATTAAATTGAACAAAAAAAAGCTGACAACTAAGTATAAATTTAGTGCCAGCACTTATTTTTAAAATAAAATTATCGTGGTTCAACGATTAATTTAATCGCCGTTCTTTCTTCTTGATCAATCATAATGTCAGTAAATGCAGGAATACAAATTAAGTCCACACCACTAGGAGCAACAAATCCTCTTGCAATGGCTACTGCTTTCACTGCTTGGTTTAACGCTCCAGCACCAATTGCTTGAATTTCGGCTGTACCTCTTTCACGTAACACATTAGCGAGCGCTCCAGCCACAGAATTCGGATTTGACTTTGCTGATACTTTTAATATTTCCATTACTAGTTCCTCCTTTATTGCTATTATATTTCATAAATAATCTATTCATCACATCATATTCTATGACTTATATTATGAACTAGTATTCCGAAAAATTCAAATATTCAATGAGGAAATAATAAATTTAGTTAAATGTCGGATGATCATCGTTAATTAATATTCGTTTAATCGAGTTCGCTTTTCCTGTATCATCATTAACTTGAATGACGACACCACTTAAAACGGTTCGATTCGTTTCAGGGATTTCAAAACGTACGGGTAATCCTGTTACAAATTTTCGAATGACAGCTTCCTTTTCAACACCTAAAACACTATCATATGGACCTGTCATCCCGACATCAGTAATATATGCCGTACCCTTTGGTAGTATTCTTTCATCGGACGTTTGAATATGGGTGTGGGTTCCAACTATTGCTGAAATTTTACCGTCTAAATACCATCCCATCGCTTGTTTTTCACTCGTTGCCTCAGCGTGGAAGTCGACGAAAATAATTTTAGCCTTCTTTTTCGCTTCATCAATTAATTGATTAGCTAATTGGAAAGGATCATCTATCGGATTCATGAACGTTCTTCCTTGCAAGTTTATGACAGCTACATTTGTCTGATTAATTTTTTTAAAAATAATTCCTTTGCCAGGAGTTCCTGCTGGAAAATTAGCAGGTCTGATTAAATCATTTTCATCATCGATAAAATCAAATATCTCTTTTTTATCCCAAGTATGATTTCCTAATGTAACGATATCTGCGCCCCATTCAAGCAGCTGATAATATATTTTTTTCGTAATTCCTTTTCCGTGAGCCGCATTTTCTCCATTAACAATTGTTAAATCAACTTTATAATGATCTTTTAAATTCGGTAAATAAGTCGCTAATGCATCTCTTCCAGGTCTACCTACAATATCTCCTATAAATAATATATTCATACATGATTCCTTTCTGCTGATTATAATTTCATATGTAGCATAAATGATATTATATGTCAAAAAAGTGACATTATTAATTAAAGAAAAAAGCTTGTTGACTTATCATTGAATAGGATAAAATCAACAAGCAATTTTTTTACTTTGCGTATTCAACAGCCCGTGTTTCTCTAATGACTGTCACTTTAATATGTCCTGGATAATCTAAATCTTCTTCGATTTTTTTCCGGATGTCTCTTGCTAGCTGTACTGCTTTGACATCATCAATATCGTCTGGTCGTACCATAATTCGAACTTCACGACCTGCTTGGATAGCAAACGATTTTTCGACGCCTTCATAAGAATCAGCTATTTCTTCTAGTTTTTCAAGTCGCTTAATATAGCTTTCTAACGATTCACTTCTTGCACCTGGTCGTGCGGCAGATAAAGCATCCGCAGCGGCAACGAGTACTGAAATAATGCTCGTTGGTTCTTCATCACCATGGTGAGATGCGATTGCATTAATGACGACTTCATGTTCTTTATACTTTTGTGCTAATTCTTTACCAATTTCGACGTGGCTTCCTTCAACTTCATGGTCAACCGCTTTACCGATGTCATGAAGTAAACCGGCCCGGCGAGCTAATTGTTCATCTTCGCCAAGTTCAGCGGCGAGTAAGCCCGATAAATAAGCAACTTCTAAAGAGTGCTTTAATACGTTTTGTCCGTAACTTGTACGATATTTTAATCGACCGATAATTTTGATTAAATCTGGATGGATACCGTGGGCACCAATATCGAAAGTAGCTTGTTCCCCCACCTCACGAATATACTCGTCAACTTCTCTTCGTGATTTATCGACCATTTCTTCAATTCTAGCAGGGTGAATTCGTCCATCTTGTACAAGGTTTTCTAAGGCAACCCTAGCAATTTCTCTTCGAATTGGGTCAAAACCTGATAATATAACAGCCTCAGGTGTATCATCAATGATTAAATCAATACCAGTTAACGTTTCTAACGTACGGATGTTACGACCTTCTCTACCGATAATTCGACCTTTCATCTCATCATTCGGTAAAGTAACAACAGATACTGTTGTCTCAGACACATGCTCGGCAGCACAACGTTGAATGGCCAAGGATAAAATATTCCGTGCTTTTTTATCCGCTTCTTCCTTCACTCGGTTTTCAGCTTCTTTGACCATCAAAGCTGTTTCATGTTCTAGTTCTTTTTCAACACGATCTAAAATAATTTCTTTTGCTTGATCTTGTGTTAAACCAGAAATTTTTTCTAATTCAACCTGCTGTGTCTTTAATAATTCCTCCACTTTGCTTTCGGCTTCATTCAGTTGTTGTTGTTTTTCATTTAAAGATTCCTCTTTCTTTTCCAACATCAGCTCTCTTTTATCTAATGTATCACTCTTCCTGTCAAGAGATTCTTCTCGTTGTAAAAGACGATTTTCTTGTTTCTGTACTTCCGTTCGTCTCTCACGCAATTCATTTTCTTGTTCTTGTCGTAAACGATGACTTTCATCTTTTGCTTCTAAAAGAGCTTCACGTTTTGCAGATTCAGCATTCCGCTTACCTTCTTCAATAATTTGCTTAGCAAGCTCTTCGGCACTCGAGATCTTCGCTTCAGCAAGCTTTTTCCGTATCGAATAACCAACAACAATACCGACGGGTAAAGCAAGCAAAATGGAGATGATAATTAGAGTCGTTTGATCCATACTCTCACCTCCTCTTGCTATTCATTTTTCTTTTTTTCTTTTATACATTTTCAGTCGGTAATGTACAATCATTCATTTTGTCATTTTTATAGGTGAAAATGAAAATTATACAACTTAATTTTAAGCCTGTCTACAAATGATGTCAAGAAAATGTAAAATTAATAGATATTTTTTTATAAAAAATCCTTTTCCCGTAAATTATAGGAAAAGGATTTTATTTGAAGTTATTCTAATTCTAATTGTTCTTGTTCATCATTCGTCGCTTCATCCGAGGATCCATCAATATTGAAATGGGCTCGAATTTCTGAATTAATTTCTTCAAATATATCAACATTTTCTTTTAAAAATTGTTTAGCATTCTCTCTTCCTTGACCAAGCTTTTCACCTTTATAGGAATACCATGCGCCACTTTTATCAACAATATCTAAATCAGAACCAATATCTAAAATTTCACCTTCTTTAGATATTCCTTCACCATACATAATGTCTACTTCAGCTTGTTTAAATGGTGGTGCGACTTTATTTTTAACAACTTTTATTCGTGTTCTATTACCGACCATCTCATTACCTTGCTTTAATGTTTCGGCTCTTCTTACTTCTAAACGAACAGAAGAGTAGAACTTTAACGCACGTCCACCTGGTGTCGTCTCCGGATTACCGAACATAACACCGACTTTTTCACGAATTTGGTTAATGAAAATAGCGGTTGTCTTTGATTTATTAATCGCCCCTGATAACTTTCTTAATGCTTGGGACATTAATCTTGCTTGTAAACCGACATGGGAATCACCCATTTCACCTTCAATTTCTGCTTTCGGTACAAGGGCTGCAACCGAGTCGATGACGATAATATCAACAGCGCCACTTCTTACTAATGCTTCAGCAATTTCTAAAGCTTGTTCCCCTGTATCAGGTTGGGATAGTAAAAGCTCGTCAATATCTACTCCTAAATTACGAGCATATACTGGATCAAGCGCATGCTCGGCATCAATAAACGCTGCTTGTCCGCCATTTTTTTGCACCTCTGCAATCGCATGCAGTGCAACTGTCGTCTTACCAGAAGACTCTGGTCCATATATTTCAATCACGCGTCCCCGTGGATAGCCTCCAACTCCTAATGCCACATCTAATGTTAATGATCCACTCGATACGGTGGAAACAACTTGCCCCTCTTGTTCCCCTAGTTTCATAATAGAGCCTTTTCCAAACTGTTTCTCTATCTGTTTTAAGGCCATGTCTAGTGCTTGTTTTCGATCACTCATACTAAACTATCCCCCTTAATTTTACTATTTATATCATACTACTTTTTTTATCGTTTGCCAAGATAAAAACGAATATTTGTTCCATATTTTTAAAATCATTATTTTAGCTTAGATAGAATCATTCGAAAACCTTCTAATGTGGCCTCATCTCTTACTGCTTTTCGGTCACCGAATAAATTTACTTTTTTAACCTCGGTCTCTAATCCATCAATACTTAAACCGATAAATACGGTTCCTTGATGAAATCCTTCAACGGGGTCTTTTCCTGCAACACCAGTAAAGCTAATCCCGATATGACTATTCAATTTTTTTCTTACGTTTTCTGCCATTAGTTTTGCGGTGACTTTGCTAACGGCTCCTTCCGTTTTTAAAATTTGTGAGGGAACACCGACAACTGATTCTTTCACATCGTTCGTATAGGATACGATAGAGCCCTTTAATACGTTAGATGCTCCATCATGTTCAACGATTGAAGAAGCAAAGAGACCGCCCGTAATGCTTTCACATGAAGCGATGGTCCAATTTTTCTCTTTTAATAAATTTAATACTTGTAAGCTTAATGGTACATCCCCATAACCGATAAAATAATCTCCGACTCGGTTTAAAATTAACGCTTCAACGGGATCAATTAACGCATCGGCTTCCTGTTTCGCTTTTGCTTGAGCAGTAAGACGAAGGGTCACATAACCATTCCCAGCTAAAGGAGCAATCGTTGGATTAGATTGATTTTTAATAACATCTACAAGTTCTTCTTCTAAGGTCGACTCTCCAATCCCTTGAAAAGTTAACACGCGGTTGAAAAGCTGCTTCGTTAATAGGCCCTTCTTTTTTAAAAAGGGGAATATTTGCTCCTCAACGAGCCATTTCATCTCTTTCGGAACACCAGGTAAGAAAAACCATAACGTCTGTTCATGTTCATAAAATAACGCAGGAGCCATCCCGACTTTATTTTCAAACACGAGACCCCCATCAAAGGATAGTGCTTGTTTCCGATTGTTTGATGACATGTTTATATTTCTTTTATAAAAATATTCGCTAACTTTATGTAACGTCTCCTCATGAATAACGAGCTCACATTTAAACAAATCAGCAGCAACCTGTCTCGTCATATCATCCTCAGTTGGGCCGAGACCTCCTGTTACGAAAACGACATTTGACCTCTGTTGGGCTTTTTCAAAAACGGAAAAAATGCGATCATAATTGTCGCCGACCGTCTGTTTATGAAAGACGTTTAAATTCGCTTTCGTTAGCTTTTCCGAGATCCAAGCTGAGTTAGTATCAACGATTTGCCCGAGTAAAAGCTCCGTGCCAACCGTTATAATTTCGCATTTATTGTTTGTCACTTCGAATCCCTCATCACATGCCAGTTCTTTTTGAAATAATCAATCCCAGAAATGACTGTTACAATCATCGCTAAATATAATAAATAAGTTCCAATTGGAAAATCAATATATGAAAACGGAAAATTGTAAAATAGTAAAAATGCTGTGGCTGAGATTTGTAAAACCGTTTTTAATTTACCCATTTGGCTTGCTGCAAGTACGATCCCTTCCCCTGAGGCAACTAAACGAAGGCCCGTTACAGCGAACTCACGACTTATAATTATAATGACAACCCAAGCTGGTGCTAATCCTATTTCAACGAGACAGATGAGTGCAGCAGATACGAGTAATTTATCAGCTAAAGGATCTAAAAATTTTCCGAAGTTAGTAACTAAATTATGTTTTCTTGCATAGTAGCCGTCTACCCAGTCCGTTAACGAAGCGACGAGAAAAATAATCGCGGCGACTAAATGATGGACAGGTAAAGACCCATGTCCAATATTAATTTCACCCCAATTAAAAGGGTATACGAATATAAAAATAAAAATCGGAATTAACAAAACACGAGATAATGTAATTCGGTTAGGTATGTTCATAAAAAAACCTCCATATATGTACGAAATTAAATCCTTTGCACTTAATTCGTGCAAAGGATTAATCTGTTGTTACTCTTCATCATTGTCCCAAATAATTGTAATAAATTGATGTACTCTTTCGTTTGGATCGACTGGAAATTCAAATTCCTCATCATTAATGTAAATCGTCGTACTCGATGCTCGACCGACGTTAATTTCCACCCGGTTTTCATCAGAAACATCAATCGTCATTGGGGAATCAGAGTTAGAAAACATACTTTCAAAATGACTGTTTAATACTTGATTATTTTCATCTAGACCACGTACCCATAAATACGTTTCATCTGTTACTTCAAACGTCAGCTCGAAGGAATCACTGTTAGATAACTCAATGATTGAACGAGGTGAAGCAAGTGCCTCATCTACTTCAACGACCGTGATCGTTTGCTCAACCACCTCAGGCTCTTCCTCCTCAACTGGCAGCTCTTGCTCTTCTTCCTCTTCTTCATCGTCCACTGGATCCTCAGGCTCAGTATCCGGTGCAGTGACAACATCTGGTCGTTCTTCCTCATCGTCAGCAGGTGGACTTATTGATGTAATGTAATAATAATAAATTCCAAATAGAACAGCAATCACTAATAAAACGACTAACAATCTCGGAATAAACATAAAGACAGATTTGTTAACTTTATTACCTCTTTGACGACTTCTTCTAGACGGCGCTGCATATTCATATTTCTTCTCGTCACTTTGCGGTAACTCATCTTTGTGTTCATTTAGTAAATCGTCGCCGTTTAACCCGACAGCACTTGCATACTCACGTATAAAAGCCCGTGCATAAAAAATGCCAGGAATTTTCGACCATTCATTATTTTCAATTGCGACTAAATAGCGCTTTTGAATTTTAGTTTCCTGTTGTATATCGTCGAGGGTAAGGTTTTTTTCTTTTCTTGCTTCTTTTAATCTCTCACCTAATTGCATCATTTAACACCGTCCAATTAAAAGTCAAACATCGTTAATCCACCATTAAATTGTTGCTTTTCAAATCTTTCATAAGTAATCTCTTCATCTTTATTATGACGTAATTCAATCATGTAATCAAAGTCTTCTATAGAATATTCAGTTTGTTTCACAAAAATATCTGGATGTTCAATCACTTTTACTGTTGGAATTTTCATCACTTCACGAATTAATTGCCAATGTTCTTCACCGGCTCGCGTAGCTGATACGATGCCATCGATGATATAAATATGATTTGAATCATATTCTTCTTTTAACAGCTGTTTTCTAATCGTCTGTTTTAGCATCGTACTTGATAGGAAAAGCCACCGTTTATTCGCACAAACACTTGCTGCAACAATCGATTCAGTCTTTCCAACCCGGGGCATTCCTCTTACACCGATTAATACGTGACCTTCTTTGTTAAACAATTCAGCCATAAAATCAACGAGTAAGCCTAATTCATCGCGAACGAAATGAAAGGTTTTTTTATCATCTGAATCGCTTTTTATGTATCTTCCATGCATGACTGCAAGCTTATCACGTAATTTAGGGCGTCTAATTTTTGTAACACGAATGGTTTCCATTTGATTTAAAATCGTATGAAGCCTTTTAATTTGTCGGTCTTTCCGACTTAATAACAGCATCCCTCTTCTCATGTCTTCAACACCATTAATCATAATGATGTTAATAGATAACATGCCTAATAATGATGCGATGTCACCTAATAACCCCGGACGGTTATGTATAATTTCATATTCCAAATACCAATCTTTTCGATCGTCCATTCATTTTACACCGCCATCTATACTTATCATAGAAAAGTCAACTAATTTAACTACTACTCCTATAATAAATTATTTTCCTTGCCATGAAAAGGATATATTCAAGATTGTTTCACTTTTTAAACAAAATCCCGAAAGATGAGACGTGATGTAACATCTTTCGGGATTTATTTCTAGCTATTAACGACCTGAACCTTCATTTTGAACTAATTTGACCATCATACTCGCAATTGCACGTCGCTCTTCCTCAGATGCAACATTCCATAGATCCCTTATAATCGCTTGTTCGTCGTTTTTTGCATCAACATTTTGTGCAAGATGCTCACCAACCTCATAAGCTAAATCATTAATCGCATCTTGGGAGACACCTTTTTGCTGGGCATCATTTAAACGATCCCCTAAAAAGTCTTTCCAATGCTCAAAATTATCTAATATAGACACTTTTCTTCCTCCTTTACTTTCATTCATTATTTATTTTTAACGGAAGAAGAAACATTATGCATTTTTTTAAAGAGTTCCCCCATTTACACGCAAAATTTGCCCATGAACGTACTTTGCATCATCAGAAACTAAAAAATTGACGACATTTGCGACATCTTGAACCGTTCCTAACCGTTTGATCGGTACTTGCTCTTGCCATTTTATTAAATCATTCTCATCAAGCTGACCGTTCATTTTCGTTTTAATTAAACCTGGACTCACTGCATTGACACGAACCCCTGACAAACCGATTTCCTTTGCGAGGGATTTGACGAATATGTTTTGCGCCCCTTTCATCGAAGCGTAAATCGACTCATTACTTGCTCCGATTTCTCCCCAAATCGATGTGACAAATATAATTTGACCTTCACGATTTTGAATCATCCGGTTTAGATGGGCTTTTGTAATTAACATCGGTGCCTTCACGTGGATGCGGTACATTTGATCAATCGTTTGACTGTCTGTATCTGCTAATAAACTGTAATGTGCTTTCCCTTGTGCAAAAATAATCGTATCGACCTGAAAGGCATTCAATTGGACTAGTTGCTCAATACCTTCTTCAGTCGATAAATCGGCTTTAATTGTTGCTAAAAGCTGATCATCATCCAATTCATTGATCAAATTTTTAATGACTGATTCATTGTCGTTATAATGTAAAATAAATTGATTATTATTTTTCTTTAACTTTCTAACGATGGCGCAACCGATTTCCCCGCTTGCTCCAACAACTAAAATCGTTCGTTTCACAATTAGTCATCCTCAGGTAATATCATGCAGACAGACATCCGGCTCTCATCAATCCATTCATCAATAATTTCATTTAAAGAGTCTAGAGTTAAGTTTTCAAGTACTGAAAAAACGTCACGATAATCGACATTTAATTGATGATAATGAATGTGTGCATTTGCTACGCCTTCTAATTCATTATATTCACGAATGAGTTCACCATACTTTTTCTTTTTTGCCCGTTCGAAGTCTTCTTCATTAATATTTTCTTCTTTAATTTTTAATAACATCGCTTTTACTCTTTCAGCAAACTTTTCTGGATGAAGTGTTGTTGCACCAATTGCAGTAAATCCGAACGATTCCTCTAAATAAAACTCTAAACGTAATCGATCGACAAAAAGTCCTTCTTCATATAATTCTTGATAATACGTTCCACTTTTTGAAAAATAAAGGTCTAATATCATGTCACGTACGATCTCATTTTTTAATAAATCAGCACGGTTTAAAGATGACGGTTTCTCTTTTAACCCGACCATACATTTCGGCGTACTAATCGGCATATGAATCGTTTCAACTTTTTTATACGATTCTTCAGGCTCATCACCATAAAAACGCTCGATTTGATTCGGTTCTTTAAACGTTTTACTATCCTGATTCGTTTTAATCAATTCGAACATGTCATCTTTATCGAAGTTTCCGATAATAAATAACGTCATATTCGAAGGATGGTAAAATGTTTCATAGCACGTATATAAATCATGATGGGTAATGTCATATATTGAATCTACTGTACCCGCAATATCGATGCGGACAGGATGATTTTCATATAACGATTCAATCGTTCCGAAAAATAGACGCCAATCCGGTTGATCATCGTACATTTTAATTTCTTGCTCAATGATTCCTTTTTCTTTTTCAACTGTTTTTTCAGTGAAATAAGGATCTTGGACAAAGTTTAGTAACGTTTCAACGTTCTCTTTTTCATTCGCCGTACTAGAAAATAAATAGGCCGTTTGTGTAAACGATGTAAAAGCATTAGCCGAAGCACCATTTTCCGAAAAATGTTGAAACACATCGCCATCTTCTTTTTCAAACATTTTATGTTCTAAAAAATGAGCAATCCCATCAGGTACACGAATTGACTCATCTTGATCGATTGGCGTAAACTTTTGATCAATCGAGCCGTACTTCGTCGAGAAAATAGCGAACGTTTTTTCAACTTCTGGACGTGGAAATAAAAAAACATCTAAGCCATTATTGAGTTTTTCGTGAAAAATCGATTCATTAATACGAGGAATTTCTAATTTATTCAATTCATTCACCCCCACCTTCTGCTGTCAATAAATAAATTGTATCTAATTTAATTTGATGAGCGATGTTAATCACTTCATCTCTCGTAACCGATTGGATCCGCTCATAAATCTCATCTAATCCTATATCGAATTGATTAATTTCTTGCTGGTAATAAAGCTCAACAATTCCTCCAGAACGGTCCACCGTTTCTTTAATTTGATGAATGAGCATTTTTTTCGTCTGCTCTAATTCCTCTTCTGTGATCTGTCCGTTTTTAATATCTTCGTGCTGCTCTAAAATAATGTCTTTCGCTTTTTCAAATTGCTCAGGTGCTATGCCGCTATAAACGAATAATAATCCTTTATTACTTTCTAAACGAGATGCAGCATAATAAGCTAATGAATGTTTTTCCCTCACGTTTATAAATAGTTTCGAATGGGGAAAACCACCGAATACTCCGTTAAAAAGTTGTAAGGCGAAATAATCTGGATCCCGATACGTTATGCCCGTCCGATAACCGATGTGAAGCTTCGCCTGTTGAACTTTTTGTTTTTCAAGAACTTCTTCAACCTCATTAGGCTCAACGGAAGTCGATTGGACGACATCATGACGACTTTGGCGATTAAGTTGGAAAACAGACTCAATTTGATTTTTCATTTCGTCTTGATTAAAATCGCCGACAACATATATATCAAGCTTATCTTCATTGATCATTCGTTCATAAGTATCGTATAAAGATCGAGCACTTATATTCGGCAAATCTTCTAAATAACCGTGAGAATGAATGCTATATTTCTCGTTTTTACACATTTCGTCAATTAAACGAATATTAGCATATTGAATTTTTTCATCGATAATCGCTTTTATTTTATTTTCTAAAGTCTCTTTTTCTCTTTCAACAACCCGCTCATTAAATTGACGATCTGAGACATTGGGGTTCATGAGGATGTCGTATAAAAACTGTAAGCATTGTTCGACTAAATTGTTTTCTCCTGGCAAGAAACGTTCATTAGGAAAATCGAGTACAAACGTAATAACGTGATTTTCTCCCTTTTTGCTTGAATTAATCGAAAATTTTGCGCCATATAGGTCATCTAATTTAAGACGCAACTCTCTTTCATCACTATACTTTTTCGAGCCCTTTTGTAAAACGAAAGGTAATAACGCCCGTTCAGTAATCGTCTCTCGCTCTAACGGACTCAAAAATTTAAGGGCAATCGTGTTCGTTTTGAATTTTCCCGTTTTAATTAAATGGAGGGTATATGGCCCAACATTTACTTTTTCATCATTTAATTTTTGCAAAAGTAGCTACCTCCCTTTACTTATTTAATTTTATTCTACCCCAAAAAAAGATACAATACGAACGGAACAAAAATAAGGTTCTAAGTCAAATGTTGGGGTGAGCACCTAGTGCTCACTCCTAATTTATTA
>CALKAL010000108.1 GCA_937983065.1 uncultured Bacillaceae bacterium
ATCTGAGAATAAGGTGTATTTATCTCTGTAACGTTTATAAATCGGAATATGTTTACTTTTAAATTGAAAATTAGAAGTGGGATATAAAGCTAATTCAGTGAGTAAGCGTTTTTCAAACGGTTGGAATCCCTTTACTAGATAAATGGCTTGGATTAGAGGTTTAAGCCCTTTGTCGTTCGCATCTTGAAGATATGTTTGAGGAATAATTTGATTGTACATATATTTTATTATTTTTTTTGCGTCTTGACCTAATTCCGCAGCTATATCATTTTCACTTAGTTTATACGTTTTTGTTAGTTCATGAATTAATATTTCTTTATATTTTATATTTTCACCGTTAACTAAACAACGCTGTAGAGTAGCAAGTAATCGCTCTACTTCATTTGGGAAGGGGTCAATAACGGTACAATATAATTTTATATTATTTTTCCCTAGGAATCTTAGTCCATCAATATATTTAAATCCGCCAATAACATTGTATTTATCCGAATCTAGTTCTTCAACTACAATGAAAGGAGTCTTTGCCTTTTCCATCTCTTTTTCATAGTTAGTTGCTGTTTGTCTAGTAACCACATCTTCATGAAAGACTATGAGTTGATCTAGAGTCAGCTTAATATTGCTCATTGTAAAAATCCCCCTTTCGTACATTGTTTTTCTCAATATATGATTGGGAAGGATTGTCCTATTCGTATTATAATGAAGAATCCGAAGACAGTGCTTCTATAAAGTCGCAAATGCAAAGCTACAATAGAACACTGAATTCGGAATATTTATAAAAGGGAGGAGTTATGTTGAAGATACAAAACCAGCTTCTAAGGTTACTTCAGCATATTGAGCCGAGTTAAACCACTAGAAAGACGAAAAAATGGTCGTAAGAATTTAAGATAGTATTTAAAAGAAGATGATGCATTTCAGGTGTATCATGTATCAGATTTTTTATCTTGTTCCTATAAGAGTAATACTGCAATTAGGACTAAAGATTGAATGGCAAACTTGCAAGACAGATGTTTATAGTATCTTTCTCCTAACACTTCACTCCAAACCTAAACCTCGTTCTATGCTGATACCTCTCACCAGGCTTAACAATCACAGAAGGCAACTTCAATCCACTATGATTCAATGTTACCGGATGGGTCTGTGTTTCAAAACAAACTCCTAAATATTTACCTGACGAATGAGAATCAACTTCTAATAAATCAATTCCTGAATCTAAATTATTCCCAGAATATAAAACCATTCCTGGTTGATCGGTTTCAATCATTAGTTTCCTGCCCGAAGATTTTTCACTGACTAAAACTTTCGAAGGCGTTTCATTAAAAATAAAATAATGATCATACCCGTATCCAGCAATTTGATGTTGCCTATCTTTAGAACACAGGCCCCCAGATAATTTTCGCCCATGATTAAAATCAAAAGTTGTACCTTTAATATCAATGATTTTTCCTGTTGGGATTAATTCATCATCGAGTTCCAACATTTTATCTGAAGAGAATTTCACTTCATGATTATGCAAGGTACCTTTAGCATCCCCAATAAGATTAAAATAGGTATGATTCGTTAGTACAACGGGCCTTGCTTGATCGGTCTCGGCTTGATAATCAATGATTAATTCATTTTGATTCGTTAAACTATAAGTAACTGTAACATCTAAGTTTCCAGGATAACCGTCTACTTCTTCACTAATTGAAGTTGTGAATTTAACACCGCAAGATTCCGTCTTTTCAAAGGGTTCTCCATGCCATAACTGCTTATGTAAACCATTGGAGCCACCATGCAAATGATTTTTACCATCATTTTTTTCAACGTTGTATGTTTTTCCGTCAATCTCAAATTGGGCATTCGCAATTCTTCCAGCAACGCCTCCAATGATTGATCCGAGGTAAAAAGGGTTTTCTTTATACATATTGTAATCTTTATACGTTAAAACGATATTTTCTAAGTTTCCTTTTTGATCTGGGGTGATGATTTTAGTAATGGTAGCTCCGTAGTTTAATAGATTCACTGACATTTTTCCATTACTTAATTCATATTCGGTCCAATCATTGACTGTTTTTCGAGTTTGTATTGTCATTGTGATTCTCCTAGTTTATTATTTCGCTTCGGTTGACAAGTTAATTTCTAAAAAACGCTCAATTGAAAAGGCACACATACCTAAAGAGGTTGAGTACGTATTTAATGATGAAAATTGTATCGACAAATCGCGATGATAAAACGAAAATAAATCGTTTTTAATTTGTTTCTCTAAACTTTCAATTAGCCATTTATTCGCTTTGGCGATACGGTTTCCAATAATAATTTGCTCAGGGTTAAACGTATTAATGATATTACTAATACCTAGGCCTAAAAATTCACCGATTACTTCAAAGGTTTGAATGGCAACTGGGTTATCTGCCTCGGCTAGTTTGATTAGTTTTTCGAGATTCAAATTCCCGTTTTCTATTCCGAGTTCAACTGCTTTTTCAATAATTGCTTTTTCAGATGCGTATAATTCCCAACAGCCGCGTTTACCACATTGACATGTTTTTCCGTTCAGTTGGATGGTCATATGTCCCATTTCGCCAGAAAATCCATTATTGCCACGGTATAACTTGTCATCGATGATTAGGCCAACACCGATTCCAATTCCTGCACTAATATAAGTAATGTTTTTATGGCCTTTTCCTATGCCATATATTTTTTCACCATATGCACCAGCATTCGCTTCATTTTCAATGAACGTAGGGACATTAAATTCGTTTTCAACCATTTCTTTAAGGGGGATGTTACTCCAATTTAAGTTTGGAGCTAAAAGGATATCTCCGTTATTATGAACGATACCTGGAACCCCTATCCCTACACCAATTAGTCCATATGGTGACGCTTTCATAAATGATTTTAAAGAACGGATTAAGTCGGTGACTAGTTCGTACACTTCATAAAAGTTATGTTCAGATAATTGTCTTTGTTTTTCTTTAATGATTTTTCCATTTAAATCAGTAAGTACCCCGAAGATGTAATTGACTCCAATATCGATACCGATTGAATAACCAGCTGAGGCATTAAAGAGCAACATGACAGGACGTCTACCACCAGAAGATTTTCCGAGTCCTGTTTCCGCTACTAAATTTTCCTCAATGAGCTCATTGACGAGGGAGGAGACTGTCCCTTTGTTTAATTTAGTAATTTCTGCAATCTTAGCTCTTGATATCGGAGATCGTTTTTTAATGATTTCTAATACGAAAGTTTTGTTTCGCTTCTTTACTAAGTGTTGATTCAATGTTTTATTACTCATAATTGTACTCCTTAAATTTGATATCATTTGCTATTATACTACCAAAATAGCAAAATATAAATAACTTAGTTTATCCACTAGACAAACTAAGTTTACTATGATAATATTTTTACTGAAATCGCTTACATTAATTTTTAGGGGGAATTGAATTATGAAAAGAATATTGTCAGCAGTTGCAATTACTTTCATGTTATTCGTTCTAGTTGCATGTGGACAAGATAGTGGTGAAGATTCAGAGCAGGGTAATAACAATGAGTCAAGTGGGGATAGTATTAAAATTGGTTTATCTGTTTCAGACTTAACATTAGAAAGATGGCAGCATGACCGTGACATCTTCGTTGAGACAGCTGAAGGACTAGGAGCAGAAGTGATTGTTCAATCTGCTAATGGAAATAGTGCTGATCAGTTATCCCAAATCCAAAATATGCTGTCTCAAGACATTGATGTATTAGTAATCATCGCGGTAGATTCAGATGCCTTATCACCTGTTGTGGAAGAGGCAAAAGAACAAGGTGTTAAAGTTTTAGCCTATGACCGTTTAGTGAACAATTCTGAAATAGATGCCTATGTCTCCTTTGATAATGTTCGTGTTGGAGAATTACAGGCTGAGTATTTAGTTGATGTGAAGCCTGAAGGGAAATACTTCCTATTAGGTGGGGATCCAGCTGATAACAACGCTCACATGTTTAGAGAGGGTCAAATGAACATTTTACAACCACTTATTGATAGTGGAGATATTGAAGTTGTTGGTGACCAGTGGGCTGATGGATGGTCAGCAGAAAATGCTATGAATATCGTTGAAAACGCATTAACAGCAAATAATAACGATATTGATGCAGTTGTTGCTACAAATGATAGTACTGCAGGAGGAGCTATTCAAGCTCTTGATGCTCAAAACTTAGCGGGCGAAGTTGTCATTTCTGGACAAGATGCTGACTTAGCAGGGGTACAGAGAATTGCTGAAGGTTTACAAACAATGACTGTTTATAAACCAATTCATTTAATCGCTACTCGTTCGGCGGAAATTGCTGTTCAGTTAGGTGAAGGAGAAGAGATTGAAGCAGATTCAACAATTGACAATGGGCTTGTTGAAGTTCCATTTATTATGCTAGATCCTGTTATGGTGGATAAGGATAATATTGTCGATACGGTAATTGCGGATGAGTTCCATTCCTATGATGATGTTTATAGTAATGTTCCAGAAGATGAAAGACCAGAAAGACCGTAAAAATGGGATAAGGGTAAGTCTGTTTAAAGCAGACTTCCCTTTTTCTTACCTTTTTTGGAGGGGAATTCGATGAATAGTGACTACATTCTAGAGATGAAAAATATTACAAAGGAATTTCCAGGGGTAAAGGCATTAGATAATGTAACATTCTCTGTGAAAAAAGGAGAAATTCATGCGCTTTGTGGTGAGAATGGTGCAGGTAAATCGACGTTAATGAAGGTTTTAAGTGGAGTTTATCAATACGGAACCTATGAAGGTCAAATTAAAATTAATGGTGTTGAAAAGAAATTTGAGTCGATTAAAGAATCTCAAGAAGCGGGTATTGCAATTATTTATCAAGAGTTAGCTTTAGTTCCTGAATTATCCGTTGCTGAGAACATTTTTTTATCACATGAACTTATGAGAAAGAAAATAATTAATTGGGATAAAATTTACGCTGAATCTCAAAAATGGTTAGAATATATCGGTTTAGATATCGATCCTCAGGAACAAGTGAAAAATTTAACAGTCGGTAAGCAACAGCTTATTGAAATTGCTAAATCGTTAACGCGTAATACGGAACTATTAATTTTAGATGAACCAACAGCAGCTCTAACTGAATCAGATGTGGAATTATTAAAAGGAATATTGAGAGATCTGAAGGATAAAGGTGTTACTTGTATATATATTTCTCACAAGCTAAATGAAGTGTTGGATTTAGCTGATAATGTAACCATTTTAAGAGACGGTCAGTCCATTACGACATTGCCACGCGAGGGTTTAACGGAAAATGAGATTGTAACGAACATGGTAGGTCGTGAACTTAGTGAAATGTTCCCTTATGAACCACGGGAAATAGGTGAAAAAGTTTTAGAACTGAAAGATTATTCAGTTTGGAATCCGAACTCTCATCGCCCGATTATTGACAAAGCTAATTTAACATTGAAAAAAGGTGAAATTCTAGGCTTGTCGGGTTTAATTGGTGCTGGTAGATCCGAATTATTTATGAGTCTTTTTGGTGTTAAAGTCGGAAAAAATAAATCCGGTCAAGTGTTCATTAATGGAGATGAGGTTTCAATTGACTCCCCAGCGGATGCCATAAAAAATGGAATCGGTTATGTTTCAGAAGATAGAAAAAGGTACGGACTCGTGTTAGGTATGGATATTATTAAAAATACGAGCTTAGTGACGATTAACAATTTTACTAAGAAAAAAATTATTAATAGTGAAGAAGAACTGCATAATGTTGAACAAGTCTCAAAAAAGATGAAGTTAAAAGCTTCAAATCTTGAATCAATTGTCGGTACTTTAAGTGGAGGTAACCAACAAAAAGTTGTTTTAAGTAAATGGTTACTTGGTAATCCACAAATTTTAATATTAGATGAACCGACTAGAGGTATTGATGTTGGTGCAAAATATGAAATTTATAAGATTATTAATGAATTAGCTGAAAGTGGAGTAAGCATAGTCATTATTTCCTCTGAATTACCTGAAGTACTTGGAATATCGGATCGCATTTTAGTTATGTCTGAAGGAAAAGTAACAGGGGAATTTTCTAGAGAAGAAGCAACAGAGGAAAAAATTATGGCATTAGCAACAGGGGGGAGAGAAAATGGGATCATTAAAGAATGATAACAACCAAGGCTTTTTAAACAGACTATCCTTCAAATTTGATTTGCGAGATTATTCGTTGTTTATTGCCTTGTTACTAATAATTGTGATTTTCGGTTTTTTAACTGGTGGGGAATTTTTATCCTCACGTAACATATCGAATTTATTTTCACAAATGTCTGTTATTGCAGTCCTTGCCATAGGGATGACTTTAATTATTGTATCTGGTCATATTGATTTATCAGTTGGATCTTTAGCTGGCTTGACAGGTGGGATTGCAGCTATCTTGCAAGTTTGGTATGGCTGGGATACGTTCGCCGTCATTATTGTTGCACTTATTGTCGGTGCTTTACTTGGTTTATGGCAAGGGTGGTGGGTTGCCTATCGGGCAGTACCCGCATTTATCGTAACACTTGGTGGTATGTTAATTTTTAGAGGAATTTTAGTTGGATTAAGTCAAGGTCGAACGATTGCACCTCTTGATTCAAGCTTCCGAGTGTTTGGAAACAGTTATTTACCGTTTATTTTTGGTTATATTTTAGTCGGAATTAGTATCGCTTTATTAATTTATTTCACGATTAGAAAAAGAAAAAGAAGAAAAGACTTAAACTTACTACTTAGTCATCCTGCGATTGATTATGGGAAAGTGACATTATACTCTGTTGTTCTTTTAGGTCTAACGTACATGTTGAACCGTTATTATGGAATTCCAACACCGTTTTTAATTGTTATCTTTTTAGCGATTATATTTGTTTTTGTTACGAATAAAACGACATTTGGCCGTTATGTTTATGCTATTGGTGGTAACGCTGAAGCGGCGGCCTTATCAGGAATCAATATAAAAAGAAACGTTTTAAATGTGTTCGTTTTAATGGGGGTCATGTCAGCCATTGCAGGTATTTTACTTACTGCCCGTTTAAACGCAGCTACAGTTAGTGCAGGAGATATGTATGAGTTAGATGCGATTGCAGCGTGTGTTATCGGTGGTACGAGTTTAATGGGTGGTCGTGGTAGAATTGTCGGTTCCATTATCGGGGCGTTAATTATGGCAAGTATCGATAACGGAATGAGCATGATGAACATACCGACATTTTGGCAGTTTATTGTAAAAGGTTTAATTCTAATTATTGCTGTATGGATCGATATCTCTAGTAAAAAACAAGAATCATAAAAACATAATCGGAGGGGATAGAGATGACTTATTTTAAGAGCATTGATCAAGTAAAATACGAAGGATACCAATCAACGAATCCATTTGCGTTTAAATATTATAATCCTGAAGAGGTTATAGGCGGTAAAACGATGGAAGAGCATTTACGTTTTTCCGTTGCATTTTGGCATACGTTTACTGCTAATGGTACAGATCCTTTTGGTGCAGGTAATATGGTTCGGGAGTGGGATCGATTTAGTGGAATAGATTTAGCAAAAGCTCGAGTAGAAGCTGCTTTTGAGTTTTTTGAGAAATTAAATATTCCTTATTTCGCATTCCATGATGTTGATATTGCTCCAGAAGGTGATAGTTTAGCAGAATCGAATCGGAACCTTGATGAGATTGTTTCGATGATTAAAGATTATATGAAAACTAGTAAGACTAAATTACTTTGGAATACGGCTAATATGTTTACTCATCCAAGATTTGTACACGGTGCGGCGACCACAAACTCTGTCGATGTTTATGCATATGCTGCAGCTAAAGTGAAGAAAATGTTAGAGGTAGGAAAAGAGCTTGGAGCTGAAAATTATGTATTTTGGGGTGGAAGAGAAGGTTATGAAACGTTATTAAATACCGATGTGAAATTTGAATTAGATAACCTTGCTCGTTTCTATCATATGGCAATAGATTATGCGAAGGAAATCGGTTTCGATGCTCAATTTTTAATCGAACCGAAACCGAAAGAACCGACAACTCATCAATATGATACTGACGTTCAAACAGCAACAGCCTTTTTACATGAGTATGATTTAATCAATCATTTCAAATTTAATATCGAAGCAAACCACGCGACATTAGCAGGTCATACATTTGAACATGAGCTACGTTTTGCTCGTGAGACAGGCTTATTAGGATCTGTCGATGCAAACCAAGGTGACTTACTATTAGGTTGGGATACAGATGAATTTCCAACTGATTTATACTCTGCAACATTAGCAATGTACGAAATTTTAAAAAATGGAGGCCTCGGTAAAGGTGGCTTGAACTTCGATGCGAAAGTAAGACGGGGTTCCTTTGAAATGGACGATTTAATCCACGCCCATATTGCGGGAATGGATAGTTTTGCAATTGGCTTAAAAGTGGCTAACAAACTAATTGAAGATAAGTTTTTTGAAAACATTCTCGCTGAAAAGTATGGTTCCTTTAATAGTGAACTAGGTCAAAAAATTGTATCTAACAAAGCTAGCTTTAAAGAATTAGAGGCGCATGCTAAAACATTGGATGCAAACAACTTTAAAAATGTTTCAGGAAAAACAGAATATATTCGTTCTAGATTAAATCAATATTTATTAAGTGTAAACGAACTTTAAGAACAAGACGAATGGATACATCACTATTGGTGTATCCATTCTTTACAAAATTGAGGTGTAAAAAATGAGTTATGTACTTGGTATTGATTTAGGTACGAGCGCCGTAAAAGTATTATTAGTCGATCAAAAGGGTCAAGTAGTTAAAGAGTCAACGAAGGAATATCCGCTCTATCAAGATCGTCCAGGTTATAGTGAGCAAAACCCTGAAGATTGGTATGAACAAACAGTTGAAGCAATTCAGGAGATAACGAGTCAATTTGAAAAGAGTAACCAAATTGAAGGATTAAGTTTTTCTGGTCAAATGCATGGTTTAGTTCTATTAGATGATAATAATGAGATTTTGCGGCGGGCTATTTTATGGAATGACACCCGGACCACTGAACAGTGTCGTGAAATTGAACAAACATTAACTCGAGAAAAATTACTTACGATTACTAAAAATGTTGCTTTAGAAGGATTTACGCTCCCAAAGATTTTATGGGTACAAAAATACGAGCCTGAAATTTTTAAGCGGGCAGCAACTTTTTTATTACCGAAAGATTATGTTCGTTTTCGTTTAACTGGGAAGTTGAATATGGATTATTCCGATGCAGCGGGAACATTGTTGTTAGATGTGGCGAAAAAAGAGTGGAGCGAAGAAATATGTGATGCCTTTAATATTGATCATAACATCTGTCCATCCCTTGTAGAATCCCATGAGAATGTTGGGAAACTACTACCTCATGTCGCTACAGAATTAGGTTTGAATTCATCGACGTCTGTCTTTGCAGGTGGTGCGGATAATGCATGCGGTGCAATAGGTTCAGGGATTTTAGAAGATGGAAAAACATTAAGTAGTATTGGAACTTCAGGTGTCGTACTTTCATATGAAAAAGATTCTGATAAAGATTTTAACGGTAAAGTCCATTACTTTAATCACGGGGCAGAAAATGTTTACTATACGATGGGAGTAACACTAGCTGCTGGACATAGTTTAAGTTGGTTTAAAAATGTATTTGCATCAACAATGGATATGGATGAACTAGTAAAGGAAGTTTCTAAAAGTCCAGTTGGAGCAAAAGGATTATTGTTTACTCCTTATTTAGTCGGTGAAAGAACACCCCATGCTGATGCAAATATTCGCTCAAGCTTTATTGGGGTAAGTTCAACACATCAATTACACGATTTCACTCGTGCTGTTATTGAAGGAATTACGTTCTCATTAAATGAATCGATTCACATTTTTAGAGAGCAAGGAAAGGTCATTAATGAAGTCGTCTCAATTGGTGGCGGTGCAAAAAGTCCAGAATGGTTACAAATTCAAGCGGATATTTTTAATGCAAAGGTAGTTAAGTTAAATAGTGAACAGGGCCCAGGAATGGGAGCAGCGATGTTAGCAGCTTATGGTCTCGGCTGGTTCAATTCATTAAAAGAATGCGCAGATGTCTTTTTAAAAGTGAAAGAAACTTATGAACCAATTGAGGAAAATGTAAAGCAATATGAAAAGCTATTTAATATTTACCGAGAAATTTATCACTCAACAAAGACATTGAACGATTCATTAAAGGAATTTAGATAATTTATAAAAGGAATGATGATTATGCGATGGGGATTACTTGGAGCATCAAATATAGCGGAAACGGCATTAATTCCAGCGATAAAACGGCATCCACAGTCAAAAGTTATTGCGGTAGCTAGCAGTAGTTCTAAAGGTAAACAGTTTTCGGAAAAACATCAAATTGCTAGATTGTATACAAACTATGAAGATCTGTTAAAGGATCCAGAAGTAGATGCAGTTTATATATCCTTGCCCAATCATTTGCACAAAAAATGGACGATAGAAGCAGCGAAACATGGGAAACACATACTTTGTGAAAAGCCTGCTGTATTATCTAGGCAAGATATGGTTGAAATACTTAATACATGTAAAGAAAACAACGTTCATTTTTTAGAAGCGTTTATGTATCAATTTCACCCACAATTTGATCGTGTTAAAGAAATTATATCAAAGGGTGAAATTGGTGAGGTTCAAATGATGAAAGCGAGCTTTTCTTTCAATCTTGATTTAAATAGTGAAAACATTAGATTGAGAAAGGAATTCGGTGGTGGCGCAATAAATGATATTGGCTGTTACGGAATTCATTCAATGTTAAACATCTTAGGTCAAGATGTAAAATCTATAAGTGGTGTTGCTAATTTCTTTAATAATGTTGATATTGCAACTGCTGTCAGCTACAAGTTAGAAGATAACACTTTAGTGCAAATCCAATGTAGTTTTCAAAGTCCTTTTCATAATGAAATAAAAATCTATGGGAGAGAAGGCAGAATAACCTTAAAAAGCCCATTCAGGCCAGATTTGCATAATGGAAATGCAAAAATTGTGATTGAAACTGAAAACAATACGTACGAGGAAGAACTTTATGGGGATATATATTTGGGGGAGATAGAAACGTTATCAGCGGCTGTAAATGGTGAGCAATCTTTAGAGAAATATGATGAACTATCAATCCAAGCAGCTGCTGTTCTAGAACGCACCCTCACCGAGATAGGTTATTAGGTTAAATAAAGCTACTAAAAATAAGATAGATTAGATTTACTTAAAAAGGAAAACATCATTATCATTCTATGTTTTCCTTTTTATTTTTTATATTGTAGCCAGTATATTACAAGAAAGTGAATGAAGGTTATTTATTGAAATGTAAGTGTAGGGGAAATGAGAAATGAGTATTCAAATTAAAAATCTAGAAAATCGGATAGAAATTTTAAGAAATATGTTAGTACAACAAGGGTTAGCAAATGGTTTCGGTCATCCTGAAACAATTAAATTAAGTCAAGAATTGGATGAATTAATTGCTAAGTATTGAAAGAAAAAGGGTAGTGAATGTCAGCCAGCCGATACTTATTTAAATAGCAATTAGAACTTACGCAGATTTAAGTCACAAATATGATAAAATATTCTATAACATGTATATTTAGGAGAGAGTTGCATTTGCCAAAACCAACTAGAAGCCAAAGAAAAAATACAGTCTACGGTGCTGTTTCTGGGTCCATTATTTTTATAGGTCTTTGGGCTATGTTTCATTTTCAAATAAATAATATCTATTATTTTATAGGCGTTATTATTATTGGAGTTTCGATGGGAGTAGTTGCTTCCTCCTTCGTTCCTGATATGAGAAGGAAAGAAAATAAAGATAAAAATATGTATACTGGCTTGCTTAATAAAACTGGACCGAAGCGTAAGGCGAGCTCAAAATCTAAAAGTCAATCGACTAAATTGAAAACTAACTCTAACTTGCTAAGGTCCGAAAAAGAAATTATGACATTGCCTTTAGAAGAGCTAACATGGCGAGAGTTTGAAGAATTAATTTTTCTATATTATAAGGCAAAAGGTTATAAACCACGTAGGACTGCAGAAGGTGCTGACGAGGGAGTCGATTTAGTTATCTTTAATCGTCATCATAATTGTGACATTGCGGTTCAAATTAAACATTACATAAGTGGACAGCCAATAAGCGTCGAACGAATTCGGGAACTTGATTCAGCAAAGAAAAATCATCGGTGTATTTTGGCTGAAATGATAACGTCGTCAAGATTTACAAAACCTGCTCTAGTTGAAGCGGATCGTAGAAGAATCGTATGTCGGGATAGAGAATGGGTTCATTCAAAACTTTTGCCTTGGAGAGAAAATCATGCAAAAAGAAAGGGTATAGCATAATAATAACGGGATTGATGATTGTCACTCCAAACCTATCTTAAAATAATGTTACATTCATTCAAAAGTTGATGTATCATTAAGATGAATGATTTGCAAACTATTAAAAGAAATCGGGGAAAACAATGAGTAAACTCATCCTACATCTTGAAGGTTTGGCCGTTTTATTATTAAGTTTATATTTTTACTGGACGAATGATTTTAGCTGGATTTTATTTATTATTTTATTGTTCGTTCCAGACCTTTCCATGCTAGGTTATTTAATAAACAACAAAATTGGCGCAGTCATTTATAACATTTTCCACACATATATTTTACCTATCGTATTAATTTTCATCAGTTTGCTATTCGATTATTCTACGTTACTACCTATTGGTCTAATCTGGACGGCGCATATCGGAATGGATCGTCTCGTTGGATATGGCCTAAAGTATCCGACAGCATTTAAGGATACCCATTTGAATCGCGTATAATAAAACAAGGGCTTGAGGTGAAATTACTTCAAGCCCTTTATTGTGCATTTTTTTCTAACTCGCTTGTTTATA
>CALKAL010000109.1 GCA_937983065.1 uncultured Bacillaceae bacterium
GTGGAAAAAATGTAGACATTAAATACCTTCAAGAGTTTAATGTCGTCGTTAACGGGTTTAGTGCAAACGTAAAATACGGCGATATTGCAAAAATTAAAGAAGTACCAGAGGTTAAAGAAGTATACTTCGCTGTAGAATACACGATTCCTACAGAAGAACCTGATATGAAATATAGTAAGGAACTTGTACAAGCCCAACAAGCTTGGAGAGATTTTGACTATGATGGAAAAGGTATGGTCGTAGGTATTATTGATTCCGGAATGGATCCTGATCATAAAGATTTTCTAATTTCTGATTCTTCAAAGGTTAAATTGACTGAAGATGTAGTTAATGGAGTCATTGATGAACATGAACTCCCAGGGCAATATTTCAATGAAAAAGTTCCTTACGGGTGGAACTATATGGATGAAACACCAGTTATTTTAGATGGAAACCCAGATACAAATTATCATGGAATGCACGTTTCTGGAACTGTCGGTGCGAATGGTGATGAAGAAACAGATGGTATAAAGGGAATTGCACCGGAAGCTCAACTATTAGCTTTACGAGTCTTTGGAGAAGACACTGCATCGACTTATGGCGATATTTACATTAAAGCGATTGATGATGCGATTAAACTTGGTGTTGACGTTTTAAATATGAGTTTAGGATCTCCATCAGGTTTTGTAAATCAAGATTCTCCTGAACAACAAGCAGTTAAACGTGCTGTCGATAATGGTGTCGTCATGTCTATTTCAGCGGGTAACTCGAATTATTACGGAACAGGATTCTTCTATCCGTATGCATCAAACCCTGATTACGGCGTTGTCGGCTCACCAAGTGTATCTCACTACTCAACATCAGTAGCATCTTATGAAAATGCGTATATGGATGTTGATGCCGTCGATGTTTCAGTCGATGGTGGAGAAGCAGAATCGGTCATGTTTTTATCTGCCAGTCAAACCGATCCGACTCTTGGTGAAAGTTATGAGCTAGTCTATGCTGGATTAGGTTATCCAGAAGATTTTGATGGAAAAGATATGGAAGGTAAATATGCTTTAGTACAACGGGGAGACATTGGCTTCGTTGATAAGGCGATTAATGCACAAAATGCTGGTGCTGCAGGAGTATTTATTTACAATAACACAGACGGAACCGTTAATATGGCTTCTGAAGAGACAATTATAATTCCACAGCTATTCATGCTTAAATCAGATGGAGACCGGTATGCTGAGGCATTACAAGCTGGACAAACCGTAACAGTCAGTTTTAACGGAGAACAGATGACAATTCCTAATATAGAAGCAGGAAAAATGAGTTCGTTCTCTTCTTGGGGAATGACGCCAAACTTAGATTTTAAACCAGAAATTACTGCGCCAGGCGGACAAATTTATTCGACAATCGATCATGACCGTTATGCCATAAAAAGCGGAACATCTATGGCAGCACCACATGTAGCAGGTGGTTCAGCACTTGTCTTACAACGTGTTGATGAGGAATTTAACTTAGACGGGTTTGAGCGTTCTTACTTGGCTAAAACATTTTTACTCAATACGGCAAAGCCAATTGATTTTGACGGATCACCCGTATCACCTCGTCGTCAAGGAGCAGGTTTAATGCAACTTCATGCTGCAATAACGACACCTGTTATTGTGACTGACGAAACGACTGGTGAAGCGAAAGTCGCGTTAAAAGAAATTAATGATAATGTCGTTACGTTCAATTTAACGGCGACGAATCTAACGGATGAAGCTGCCACTTATAATGTTAGTGCAACAGCTCAAACCGATGCACCTGTTAATGCAGGAGGTATGTTTGTATCAGCTCCCGATTTATTTGGTGCCATCGACTTAGCTGGAATCACCCGTGTTAATGGCGAAGCGACTAACACGATAGAAGTACCTGCCAATAGCTCGACTACTTTCACTGTATCTATAGATGTAAGTGATTGGGATGACACATTAACTTCTTATTTCTTAAACGGTTATTGGTTAGAAGGTTTCGTTAAATTAACAGATCCAACTGATACGAATCCTGATTTAGTCGTCCCATATGCTGGTTTTAAAGGTGATTGGAACGACGCACCAATTTTAGATGCACCAGTTTGGGATGAGACATCTTTCTATGAAATGAATGGACTAGTGACTCATGTCGGTGGAGGTAGCTATAGTTTCTTAGGTTTAGATCAAACAACAGGTTTAATTGACCCTGATTTGATTGCGATTTCACCTAATGGCGATGGTACAAATGATAGTGCAACTTATTTACTGTCATTCTTACGTAACGCCAAAGAAGTTAATCTATCTGTCGTAAACGATAAAGGTAGAGTCATAAAAGAAATTATTCAAGTAGAAAATGTGCGGAAAAACTATTACGACAACGGAAGAGGACCATCTTATTACCTATACTCCGACTGGACATGGGATGGTACGATGCATAATGGAAATGTCGCTCCAGAAGGTCAGTATTATTTACAAGTAGAAGCGACAATTGACTATGATGGTGCAGAAACGCAAGTATTCACATATCCAGTCAAACTGGATGTGACATCACCAAAAGTTAAAACAAAACTTGAAAAAGATCGACAAACTATTTCTGTAGATATTTCTGATCGAACGAGTGGTGTTGCTTACTGGTATGTCGTTGTAGATGGTGAACTAGCAGTAAGTACACCATTCTTCAACGGTGAAACATCATTTACCCTTGAGGAGCCTGCTGTTCAAGGTCAACAGATTGAAGTTATCGCAGTAGACTATGCTGGAAATATAACTTCAGAGTCTGTAACGATTCCAAATGGTGGCGTTGGAAAAGGTAAAGGTAAAGGTAATGGAAACAATCGATAACTAAAAGAGACTGCACTACGTTATTTGCGTAGTGCAGTTTTTTTATTATACTGTAATTAATTCTAATCAGTTTATTAATCATTCCTACAAAGATATATGAAACATTTTCAACCTATTTCCGTCTATAAAAATAAGGGGGTAACTAGCTATGTTAAGAACGAAAGAGCTAATCGTTTTAACGATATGTTTACTATTGTTTGGTTGTAATAGTAGTGCCAATCAAGCAGGCGTTGTTGTAGCTAGTGAAAATACCTTGCCAGCTAATTTTGATGAAATCGCATACGAAAAAGAAGCATTTCATTACTATGTAAGAAAAGCAGAGAATGATTTACAATTTGAAGATTTATGGCATTTATATGGATTTGCACAACAAAAACCAGACATTGATTTCAATGAAACGGATATCTTTTTTATCGGAATTCAAGAGTCTAGTAGTTGCCCTTATAAGGTAGAAAATATAGAAGATAATTTTAACGAAGATCAATTAATCATTTCTATATCCGAACCAGAAGGCGCTTGTACAGCAGATGCATCACCGAGAACGTTTGTCTTACAAGTTGACAAAGCAATTTCCAAAGAAGTAAAAAGGTTAATCATTAATCAAAATGGGGTGGATCGTGAAGTTCCATTTTCGAATTAATAATAGGAACATTGAACACGTAAAAATGTCGATAAAACAACTTACGTTGAAATTTCCGTGTCCATTTCTCTACCCCAAGTTTTATGACTCACGACCTCGCATTGAGAGCCAATTCTTATGTAATGAACCGCTCAATGAGACACAAGATTATCAACTCCACCTTTTCCAAACTTTCCGATAATCAATTCTCCCGTTTTTCAATTCAATATTTTGATAGACTGAGTTCAATGGCTCGTAAACAGTATGAGTTCTATGATTTAAAAATAGTAATATCGCTTCCTCTTGTAATAAAGACTCGATTTTAAAATAGAGTTCCCATTGCATTTCTTCATTTTCGCATCTTTTTATTTCTGTTAATATTTTATCAACTTCACTTTTTATTTCCGAATTCAAACAATGATAAATCGGGACCGTACTCGGTTGAATGGCGTTATAAACCGAAACTAACCGATCGGCTCCTAATGCAATTCCACCAACAAATAAATCATATGTCTGCAAAGATTTTTCCGACGTTAAATGTTTTATATCTATAACATCAACCGTTGCTGTTATTCCGAGCTTTAATAGCTCGTCTCTCAATATGTACGCTTCTCTTTCGTGGTTAGCACCTTCACGAATTTGCTGTGCTGCGATTTTCAAATGAAGATTTTCCGAAAGCCCTTTTTTCATTTTAGAAACGTCTTTTATATTTTCTTCAATTTCTTTCGTACGTTTAGATAAAAAACTATGTGCAGTTACTTGATAACTACTATTATAAAGAAACGCATCCTTTGAAATAGATTGATAAATCATTTTTCTTAAATTTTTATCTTTAAACAGGCCATCCTTATATAAATTAAAGGTAATAAACGATGCCCCTTCTTCTAACTTTGATACTTGTCGCCAATCTGCATTAATTGGTTTAAGTAAAAATGAATACCACTCATCTTCTTGGAAGAGTGATTGAGCTTTAATGATTTCTATACGATCTAGCCAAGGGCGTTCTTTATAATATTGCTCAAAATATTCAAGCTCAAGGACTTCCTCATTATGTTTGACTAACCGAAAAGGACCAGAGCCAACTGGATTTTTTTTAAAGTTGTCACCATCTTGTTCGATCACATCTATTGGAACAATCGACAATTTGAAACTTGTTAAAAATCTCGGAAATAAATAATTGACATCCTTTAAATGAAAAATGACGACATATTTGTTAGGAGTTAATATATGATCTATTAACTCTAAATTTAACCTATTAATTGAATGAGCAACATCAGAGCTCGTCAATTGTCTGCCGTGATGAAAATAAACATTTTTCCTTAAATAAAAAGTCCACTTCTTTCCATCTTCAGATTCCCACGCATGGGCTATTTGTGGAATGAGTTTCCTTTCTTTTTCATCAAACTCAACTAACCGATCAAAAATTTGCTGAACCATATGGGCATCATGGCGGGACACAGCATGAATCGGATCAAGCATAAGGTTAGTCTCATAAAACGGATAGCGCAATATATCGACTTCTTTATCTTCCATTTCTTGTTTGATACCAATTTCATTTTGAAACCATTCGAAAAATTGGCTTCTCCACGGTTCATCGACTTTTTGAATTTGAGAAAATGCTAAATCATAGGCACCTTTTTTAATATTTTGTTTAGCTAACTCTACTAATACTTCGCGATCATTTACACAAAGGGTGATTCGTGGTTTCTTCCCTCGACCTCTAAAAGTTTCCCACTTGATCACACCTTCATCATTTAAATAATGAACAATCGTTTTCACATATCGTTCTGAACAATTCAATAAACTTGCTAGCTCCTTAACAGTCGTATCAGTCTCTTGATTATGAGGAAAATATTCAGCTAGATTTCTTAAATATGTTAGGTACTTCATAAGTCACCTCTAAAACATGAACTATTATTTTTAAATTCATCACTTTTTGTACACCTTTTATTATATTAAGCTTTTTATAAGAACAATAGCAATAGGAGGAGCATATTTTGGGAAACGCATTATCAAAAAATAATTTAAGCGAAAACAGTTTATGGCGAAATAATAATTTTTTACTCATTTGGTTCGGGTCTACTGCTTCAAGTTTTGGATATCAAATGTATATCGTCGCCATTCCGTTACTAATCTATCAACTTACTGAATCGGCATTAGCGATGAGTACAATGCGGGCGATAGAGTTTTTTCCGAACATTTTTATAGGGATGATTGCAGGGGTATTAGTCGATCGCTACAATAGGAAAAAAATGATGCAGTGGACGAGTTTTATTCAAGTTTTTTCTATGACAGCGATCCTCATCCTCGTCATGTCAGACGCGATCTCACTATGGCATTTATATCTGTTAGGTTTTATTTTAACGAGTGCTAGTTATACGTTTGGAAATGCTCATCACTCAGTACTCCCCCAAATTGTGACGAAAGAACAGCTAACAAGTGCGAATGCGAAAATTTCTTTTGTAAGTACTATGATTAATATGATTGGTCCTGGGATAGCTGGAACGATTATATATGTTCTATCATTTTCGTCCGCATTGTCTGTCTATACAATCTGTTTATTTATATCTTTTATTTGTGTCTGTCTTTTTAAATTTCCTAAGACTGCCCAAAAGAAAGAAAAAAATGACCAAAAATTTTGGAAAGATATGAAAGAAGGTATTGAAGAACTGTTTCAAAACAAAATATTGTTAACACCGACGATTACTGTTATATTCGTTAATTTTGCTTCAAGTTTAGTTATTGGTGTACTCGTCTTCTATGTTACTGACCAATTAGGCTCAACACCTGATCAAGTCGGACTTATGTATTCTATTTCTGCTATAGGTGGACTCATCGGGGCATCTCTCGTAAGTCTTATTAGAAAACGAATCGGACGAGGAAATATTTATGTCCATTGTTTAATCTTTGATGTAATCGGAATGGCAGCATTAATCATTGCCCCAAACTGGTGGACGATTGGTATCGCTCTTGCGATTCGGACATTTTCTACGACGATTTCGAATGTCGTCTATTTTACGATCCGTCAAGAATTTACGCCTAACCATTTATTAGGCCGTGTTGCCGGAACTTCTTCAATGTTAATGAAATTATCGCTACCACTAGGGTTATTTATTGCAGGGGTTTGGGCTGAATATTTACCAATTCCGATTCTTTTTGGAATTTCTGCATCGATAATATTATGTCTTTTCATACGTCTATACTTTCATCCTTTTAGGAAATTGGTTTAATTTAATAAAAATAGCGGGAGTAAGAGTACTCCCGCTACTAATCTATTCTTCATCTTCATTAACTTTTTGGAACAGCACCTCTGGAATAAGTTCAAATCCTTCAACAAGTGGGTTCTCTTCTAATTCAATCATTA
>CALKAL010000110.1 GCA_937983065.1 uncultured Bacillaceae bacterium
GATATAAAAATAAGCCCCCTAGTTAATCTAATACTAACTAAAGGGCTGTATTATAAGACTGTTAAAAATTATACGCGGCTTCCTTTTTTCGTAATGCCTTGTGTAATTCGGTCAAGCACCATCGCTAAAATAACTAATGCTAAACCACCTTCAAAACCGTTACCGATATTAACTTGAGTAACAGCGCGGTAAACGATTTCTCCTAATCCTGGTGCTCCTACAAGAGAAGCGATGACAACCATGGAAAGTGATAGCATAATTGTTTGGTTAATTCCCGCCATAATAGTAGATGTTGCAAGTGGCATTTGAACCTTCAATAATCGTTGACTCGTCTTAGCTCCGAACGCATTCGAAGCCTCGATTAGTTCTTGATCAACTTCCCGAATACCTAAGTTTGTTAGTCTTACAGTCGGTGGCATTGAGAATATTATCGTCGCAATGACACCTGGTACCATTCCAAGTCCGAAAAAGACAACGGATGGAATTAAATAAACGAACGCAGGCATCGTCTGCATAAAGTCAAGGATAGGTGAAACAACGGCCTGTACTGATGCCTTTTGTGACATCCAAATCCCAATCGGAATAGCAATAATAACAGCAATTATTACGGAAATAATAATTAACGCTAACGTATTAATCGTGTGACCCCAGTAACCTAAATTATCTATTAATCCTAGACCGACCAAAGTAAATAGTCCTAATTTCCAACTTGATGCCCACCACGCTAATAAAGTAAACAAAACGATAAGGATAATTGAAGGGCCTGTAGATAATAGATTGACAAGACCACCCGTTAACCATTCAATAACCGAAGAAATGGCGTCGAAGAAACCTTCGAAATTGTCCGTTAAAAAATCAACAAACACCTCTACCCAATCTGATAGCGGGAGCTTTGGTAATAATTCATTCATTTTTACTGTTCACCACCATTTCCGTTAATCACTTGATCATCACCAGATAAAGCACCGATAATCGCACCTCTAACAACAATTCCAACGAGTCGGCCCCTTTCATCTACAACCGATAAAGGAATGTTAGATTCATTCATAGGCTCGTATAAATCGTCTAACAACGTATCTTCTGTTACTGTTTTTGAAACAGGTTGAATAATTTCTTTTAACTCTTTTCCTTCCTTCGACGCTTGAACAGCATCATCAGCCGTAATATACCCAAGTAATTTACGGTCACGATTAACGACATATAACGTCGAGACACCGTTTTGAGTCATTTCACGAATCGCAACTTTCGGACCGCGATCGGATAATATTGTCTCTGGTCGCTTCATAATATGTCCTGCCGTTAACACTTTTGAAATATTAACATCCTCAACGAATTTTTCAACGTATTCGTCTGCTGGATTCATTAAAATTTCTTCTGCCGTTCCAATTTGAACAATCGCACCGTCTTTCATTAAAGCAATTCGGTCACCGATTCGTAACGCTTCGTCCAAGTCGTGGGTAATAAAGACGATTGTTTTATTAACGGCTTGCTGTAATTCCATCAATTCATTTTGCATATCTTTTTTAATTAATGGATCAAGGGCACTGAAAGCTTCATCCATTAATAAAATATCTGGATTGTTCGCTAAAGCTCTCGCAAGTCCGACCCGTTGCTGCATTCCTCCAGATAATTCATCTGGGTATTTATCAAGATAATCCCCTAGGCCAACTAATTCTAATGATTCCTTCGCCTTTTGCTTTCTTTCTTCTTTATCGATTCCTTGAATTTCTAATCCAAACTCAGCATTTTGTAAAATCGTTTTGTGTGGTAGTAGCGCAAATCTTTGAAAAACCATACTTATCTTTTTTCGGCGCAAATTTCGTAGCTCTTCCTTCGACATTTCTGCAACGTTATCATTTCCAATCCAAACATTGCCTGTTGTCGGTTCAATGAGTCGATTCAATAAACGGACTAATGTAGATTTACCACTTCCAGATAGTCCCATTATGACGAAAACTTCTCCAGAATTCACTTCAAAAGAAGCTTGATTCACTCCGACTGTCATGCCTGTCTCTTGTAAAATTTCGTCCTTCGTTTTCCCCTTTTTTAATAAATCAAGCGCCTCTTTAGGGTTTCTGCCGAATATTTTCGTCAAGTTTTCAACCTTAATCTCAGGCATCGATTTCACCTCTTTTATTCATTTTTAAAAGAAAAACATCCCTCATTAACCGCTATAAGAGAATGAGGGATTAATTCTGTTAATGTGTAATTTTTATATCTACAATTGTCTATCTAATGGATAAGTTAAATGTTAGTTAACGCCCTCTGTCCATTCTTCAAGAAGATCTGGATTATCTTCTAAGAACTGTTTTGCAACATCTGCAGGATCTTGTCCTTCATCATGTACTAGTGGCATTAACTCTTCAACCATCTCATACGTCTCTACGTAGTTTTCTAACACGCGATAAGCGGCAGGAGAATCTTCTTCTAGACCTTTACGAGCAACAGTGTAAATTTGGTCTCCTTCTCCACCGTAAATTTCTTCTGGATCTTCAAGCATTTTAATATCTAATACACCGAAAATCCAGTGTGGTTTCCATAATGGAACGACAATCGGCTCTTCATTATCGTATGCACTTTGTAGCTCTGTTAACATTGCAGCTTCAGAACTTGAAACGAGTGTCCAATCGTCTAAACCATACACTTCGATCACTTCTTCAGTATTTTGCATAATACCTGCGCCTGGGTCAATACCAGTAATTTCAAAGCCAACACTTTCACCAAACTCCGTGTTATCTCTTAAATCTTCAATGGAATTAATATCTTCCACATAGCTTGGCACTGCTAAGGCAAGTGGTGCTCTGTCTAACACTTCTGTAACTAATACAAGATCATCTTCATATTCTTCCCAGTAGCTAGCATGAGTTGCTGGTAGCCATGCGGACGTATGGAAATCTGAATCTCCGTTCGCAACACTTGTGTACATTGGACCTGCTTCAACTTGAGTTACTTCAACGTTATAGCCAACTTCTTCTAAAATTGCCGCTAAAAGATAAGTTGAAATGGTCTCTCTAGCCCAAGCAACATAAGGAATTTGTAAATCAGTCTCTCCAAGTTCTAGACCACCTTCTTCTGATTGACCGTTTTGAGTTTCTTCAGTTCCGTTATCAGCCTCTTCTGTGCTATCATCACCATCATCGCCACCACAAGCGACTAAAAATAAAGCTAATAATAACATTCCAGCTAACATTAATATTTTAGAATTTTTCATTTTCAACAATGGTTTAACACTCCTTGAATTAATTTTTAAATAAGTCATTTTGTAATCCACTAAAAAACTTTTTTCCCCCTTAATTCCATTTCATTACTAAATAAATCGATACAAATGACTACACATTACTATTCTAAGTGGGTATGACTTTCTCCTCAAATGCGAAAAAACGAACTGTGAGTCCAATTATTAGCAAATTCTCATTTCACGGTCACTCAAATAGGCTATTTGGAAGATTACTTTAGTATCCTTTAAAATGCTCCATTTCAGTTGTCTTATTCTATATTTATTTTTTAAAAAACGAATTAATCAACTTTTTTTACAGTATATTTAGTTGTGGACGCATAGGTAGGATAACGTAATTAGTGCAGATTCCGTGCTCATAATCAATTGGCATTTGTTTGGAATTTTTATAAAAAGCTCACTTAATTAAAACATTTTTCACCATTTTAGACCTCTATTCCTCCTTTCGTCCGAACAATTAACTTGTCTATTTTCTTTACCATGAGCATAAATTAGTCTCGAGGTGAAGAATATGAATGTTACGTTAATTGATAAACTGCAAATTATTCTTGTCATGTTTTTTATGAGTTTAATTATGAGTGTACAAGCCCCGTTATTTACGCCTTATGCAGCGCTATTAGGAGCTTCAAGTGTATTAATCGGAATTATGTTAAGCGCATCACAGCTCGCGAGTCTATCTGGTAATATTATCGCAGGTCCTTTAATCGATCGTTTCGGAAAAAAGCGTTTCATTATAATTCCGATGATTTTAGCTGGGTTCGTCTTTATTTTACATAGCATGGCGACGAATTCCACGACATTATTACTTTTAAGAATGGTGAACGGGTTTGTGTTAGCCTTCCTTATCCCCGCGGCCCTTGCACTACTCTCAAGCTATGCTAAAAATAGTGTCCAACAAGGGAAAAACATGGCTATATACGGCATGATGGTAACAATTTCTAGCATTATCGCACCAGCCATCGGGGGAAAATTAGGTTCGTTAATTGGCTATGAAAATACGTATTTTATCATTGGTTTAACGCTTTTATTCGTCTCTTTATATACGATGATTTTCGTTAAAGATCAAAATGTATTAATAAAAAATAGACAAAATAATAAATCCTACAGCTTGTCTCAAGTGTTAACAACACCACGGTTTCCACTCGTTTTAGCCGTCGGATTTGCGATGATGTTTCTTCACGGTATTATCATTTATGAAGTCCCTTATTTAACGGTTGAAAAAGGGTTATCTCCCGCTACAACGGGTTTACTATTTAGTTTTTTTGCAATTGGCACTTTGTTTGCTTTGTCACTTTTCTTTATTCACCGTTTTGATCCATTTAAAAGGTTATTGTTTGGTCTCTTAGGCATGTCATTAGTAATGTATGCGATTATTTACGATGTGCTTTCCTTCTCTATTTTAATGACGATGCTAGGCTTCTTTTTTGGAATTATTATGCCTGCTATGGCGACGGTTGTGACAAATATTATTCCGAAAGAAGGTCATGGAAGAGCGTTCGGTTTAATGTCGGCTTTTTATTCATTAGGTATGATTATTAGTACATTTTCAACAGGGATTATTCGTGATGTCGTTTCTCCTTATTATATCGGTGCAACTCTCGGATTATTTGTTTTAATGATTGTCGGCTATAAAATAGTTCAACTTCCAAAAATAGAACGAGCTTAACCCCCCTCCTCCCCCTCTTTCTTCCCCCTTTTTTCTTTTTTTATAGGAAAAAATACCCATTTTACCGTGTATGTTAATTTCTAGCTTCAAATCGATAAAAGTAATGGTAAAATATGAAATAATACGTAGAAAAGGTGGTTCTCTTTATGCAAATTCAGTCGTTTTCTATTCGATTAGCCAATTATTTGCGGGCGAGATTTCCGTATTTATCGATTACGACATGGGAAGAAAATCGATTAATCCAAGATATTAGGAAAATATGTAAAAACCCAGAGCTTATTAAAACGACGAGGACCGTTTATACGTGGACATTAACAAAAGGTCTCGTTGATGAAGAAGGAAAAGTACAGCACAACTCAACGCAACCATTACAAGCGTTAGACTATATAGAAAAAGTCGACGAACCCGCTGTCTTTATTTTTAAGGATTTTCATATTTATCTCGGAGGTGACCATCGAAATCCGGACTATCAAATTATTCGTCGATTAAGGGATTTCGTTGATCAATTAATTAAAGGGGCGGTACCGAAAAATATTATTTTCGTTTCACCGACATTTAACATTCCAATTGAGTTACAGAAAGATATTTTTATTGTTGATTACCATTTACCAACTTATGAAGAAATTAAAAACGTACTCCATGAAATGATTGAATTAAATAAAAATAATAGCCGAATAACGATTGATTTAAATAAAGAAGAGGAAGAAAAACTAATTAATGCAGCATTAGGACTAACGTTACAAGAAGCTGAAAATGCTTTTGCTTTGTCAATGGTTTTTGATGGGCGATTAGACATTCAGTCGGTCAATCACGTCTTGTCAGAAAAACAACAAGTGATTAAAAAAAGTGGGCTCTTAGAGTATGTGCCCCATGATCCGAGTATGGACGATGTTGGCGGATTAGAAAATATTAAACGTTGGCTTAATAAACGGGATAAATCTTGGTCAGAATTAGCGAATGATTACGGACTTCCTGCGCCAAAAGGTCTTTTAATTACTGGGGTGCCTGGTTGTGGAAAAAGCTTGATCGCTAAAGCAGTAAGCCATTCTTGGAAGCTTCCCCTTCTGAAGCTTGATATGGGGAAAATTTTTAGTGGCATCGTCGGAAGTAGCGAGGAAAATATGCGTAAAGCAATCGAAACAGCTGAAGCCATCTCCCCTTGTATTTTATGGATTGATGAAATTGAAAAAGGATTAAGTGGTACGAATAGTTCAGGGGATAGTGGAACTTCAACACGAATCTTCGGCACTTTATTAACGTGGATGCAGGAAAAAGAAAAACCAGTTTTCGTTGCAGCTACTGCGAATAATATCCAAGCCTTACCACCAGAATTACTTCGAAAAGGCCGCTTCGATGAAATATTTTTCGTTGATTTACCGACTCGAAATGAACGAAAGGAAATTTTTAAAATTCATATTAATAAACGATTAAATACTGAAAAAGCCCGAGGTGATTTTAAACTAACAGAAAAAGTACTCAATCTGTTAGTGGAATCATCTGAAGGGTACAGTGGTGCGGAAATAGAGCAAGCCATTATTTCGGCTTTATTTAAAGCATATTCTGAAGACCGCGGAATGATCGTTGAAGATTTATTAAATACGATTGATCAAACAATCCCTCTTTCCGTCACCCAATCCGAACAAATTCGTACGCTCCGTGAATGGGCGAATGTTCGAGCAGTGACAGCGACGCTACAAGATGACCGAAAAGATTATAGCCACGATGAAGCAAGTGACGTTTCAACAGTTGATGATCGTAAAGATGATATTTATAAATCCAGGGGTGGAAGAACGTTAGATTTTTAATAGTGAAAGGATGATTTTAATGAGTTTATCGATGTTTCTAGTACCTATTGCAATCGGAGCAGCGAGTACCGTAGTCTCCTATGCCATTCAAGAAAAAGTTGATGAAGGGATACTATATCGCATGGATACTAATATGAAGGATGAAGCCATTTTAGCCGAAGCTTTAAATCATTTTGGCTGTAACGTCGATTTAAATGAAGAAACGTTTAAATCGTCTCTTGGCAACATTCAAATGGCCTTTCAACAGCAAGAAGATGGGACTTTTAGCGGTTATTTTAACGAACAAGTATCAACGGATGAGGCGGAGGAATTTTTAAAGGATGTTCAAAAAGAATATACGCGCATCGTTCAAAAAAACACGTATGAAACTTTGCTCACTCGGGCTAAAGAACAAGGTCTTCGATTAGAACAGGAACAAAAAAACGACGACGAAACAATCGTATTAACATTTCAAGTAAAGGAGTAGCTTTAATATGAGTAAAAAAATAAAATTTGAAATTTTATCTTCCGGCGAAATTCGTGCAAAAACACTCGGTATTAAAGGTGAAGAATGCTTAGATTACGTTGAATTAATTGAACGATTAACGGGCGCCGAAACGATTGATTCCGAATTTACAGAAGAATATTATGAAACAACAATCAAACAATCCATAAAACAACAAAGTGAATTAAAAAGGAAGTTGTAGAAATGAAAGATCCAATTACACCTTTTGGGCGAAGATGGGAGATTCTCCGTTCTTTATGGCTCATATGGCTATTCGGCCCTTTTGCATTAACGGCTTTTATAAGTTTTTTATACATCGGCATTCGCGCAGGAAGAAATAAATGGACGATTGCTGGAATAATTTATTTGTTCGGGGCATTAACTGTTTTATATATTTTGGGAGGTATTGAGGAAGACGGTATAATTGTCGATTTTTTAGCGGGTCTTTCTTTATCCATTTGGCTTTTTGCAATGATTCACGGATTTTTAGCTCGGAAGGAATATTTACGTATTATTGCGAAAAATGTGATTGATCACCCGTTTAAGCCGACACCACCCATCATCGTTAAAACGAATTTCCCATTTTTCAGTGATAGTGGGAAACGAGGGGACCTTAATGCGATTAAAAAGAGAAAGAATCCCCTTCCGATTGCCGATCAAAAAGAGCCGTTTATGCTACATATAAATGAAGCAAGTTTAAAGAAAATTGCTAGTCATCCTTATATCGGTAATATCGTCGCAAGGCAAATTGTTGATGTGCGAAATAAAGTTGGCTCATTCCAATCATATTCTCATTTTACAGAAACAACAAAAATGAAGCCGCATATTTTAGCAAAAGCAAAGCCCTATTTAATTTTTAATGAAGAAGATGAGGCGAATTTAAATAAAAAAGGACGCGATCAAAAACAACAACGTGCCAATTCGTCGCAAAACAAACAGAAGTATCGCTCAGGAAGGATTGTGGATATTTAATGGAAGTAAATTTGCACCGCTTTTTACCGTTAACGACTGCAGAAGGTCCTGGAAAACGAGCTTGTGTTTGGGTACAAGGCTGTCCGATTCATTGTAAAGGCTGTGGCGTTCCTTGGACGTGGAATCCGAAAATGGGAACGATGACACCCGTTGATGAATTGTGGGAAAAAATAGTTGAAAGTAAGGAAAAATATGCGATTGAAGGGATTACTTTTTTAGGTGGAGAGCCGTTTGAGCAAGCAGAAGCTCTTGCTGAATTAGGTCGGCGTGCTCAAAACATAGGCTTAACGGTTATGACCTTTAGCGGCTACTACATAGAAGACCTTCAGAAGCTTAATAAACCAGGTTGGAAGGAATTAATCGATGTGACTGATCTATTTATCGATGGCCCTTATGAATACGATAAGCCAGATCAAATAAGACCGTGGATTGGCTCCACAAATCAACGCATTCATTTCTTATCCGAAAAATATCAATCGATTAAAGATGAAATTGAACAAATCCCGAAAAAGCTTGAAATTTATATCAAAAAAGACGGGACAGTTGAGGCGAATGGAATGATTCCTTCTGAAATGTGGAAGCAATTTTTTAAAGGATTGTAATCGTTGAAAATGATGAAAATAAATTGGTTACTTCATTCCTTTTCCGTTGAAATCATGAAAAAGTAGGTAATGGCTCAGTCGAACTTATAAGAAAAACCATAAGTTAATAATGAAACTAACCTAAGAAAGGAGCAATTAAAATGAGTCGTTGCCATCATGGGCCACATTGTGGATGTCAAAGAAAAGTTGTATACCCTGTTAAAAATAACGTCGTTCATTCCCATTCCGTCGATACGGTTGAACACATCCACCCATCCCATACTACACATGTTAATCATCATTTAACGAGAAATGTACACGTTTACCCTCATTCTAATTCGTTCGCTAACACGAATAATAGTGTCAATGTTTATGGCGGTTCATTCCAAGTTCCGAATAGGCCCCCATTTGGAGGTGGCCCTGGATTTGGACCCGCAGTTGGACCCGCTTCAAACCCTGGCCCTGGACCTGGTTGCGGACCTGGATGTGGGCCGAGACCGTTTAGACCTTTTTAATTTATTTAGAACCGACTCTTTAATCGGAGTCGGTTCTTTTCTTTCGTACAACCCTTATTTAAAAAATATTAAACAAACTCCATGGATGTTTATCAGGTGGGAGCGATTTGATTGTTAGCTCTTCATCTTTAGTCGGATGTTTGAAAGTCATTTCATAAGACCATAAAGCAATTTGTTGTCCTATTTTATTAACATTTTGCCCGTATTTTTGATCTCCGAATATGGGTAATCCCCTTGATGATAGCTGGACTCTTATTTGATGAGGCCGCCCTGTATGCAAAGTGACTTTTAATAGTGATAATTGATCGTTAGTCTCTAACCGTTCATAATCTAAAATCGCCTTTTTTGCCTGTTTGACATGTTTACTTACGACGGACACTTTATTTTGTTTGTTATTTTTTAATAAATAATCGACAAGCACATCCGCCGAATTTTCGGGCGTACCCCTTACAATAGTTAAATAACGTTTTTCAACTTTATTAGTTCTAAATTGCTCAGATAATCGGGAGGCAGCTTTTGACGTTTTCGCAAAAATAATGACACCGCCAACCGGTCTGTCTAGCCGATGAACTAATGCTAAAAAAACATTACCTGGCTTATTGTATCGCTTTTTTATATCATCCTTTAAAATAGTGAGTAAATCTAAATCCTTTGAAGCATCCTCTTGAACAGGTATATTAATCGGTTTTTCAACGACTAATAAATGATTATCTTCATAAAGTATCGGTATATTGACCATGATGATCTCCTTAAATGTTAGTTATTCGTGCTCGATATCTTTCCACGCTTTTAACCCCGCTACTGATTCCGCTTCTGTAATAGCTCGCAAAATCGATTGCTCCATGACGTCTGTAGCTAAACTAGCGACTAAATCAATTGGATATTTCTCTGTTCCCGTCCCCACCGTAAAAATCGTATCACCATCCATCGTCGTATGGGTTGGATAAATCGTTCTCGCTAAAGCATTTTGGGACACTTGAGAGATTTTTTTCGCTTCAGCTTTCGTGAGTTGGGCATTGACTGCAACAACGCCAATCGTCGTATTCGTCCCAGATTGCATAAATAAATTTGCATTATGACGTAAAAATTGCTCGCTATTTAAAAAAGTATTCGTTTCTGGATTAATGGCACCTGCGATTATTTTACCCGTTTTCGGATGTCGTATATCTCCAAGTGCATTCACTGCGACAATGGCCCCGACGACTAAACCGTTATCTAATGTAATAGAGGCGCTACCTAGTCCGCCTTTCATCGCTTGATCCAATCCTAAAATTTTACCAACCGTTGCACCACAGCCTGCACCGACATTCCCCATTTCAATGGAGCCTTTTTTAGCCGTTTCAGCCGCGCGATATCCCATCTCTTTATTAGGGCGAATCGTTCGGTCTCCAATCGCCAAATCAAAAAGAATCGCACTAGGAACAATTGGTACTTTTTGAATCCCGACATCAACGCCGATATTTTTTTCTTCTAAAAAATCCATGACACCACTTGCTGCTTCCAAACCGAAAGCACTACCACCAGCTAAAGTTATTCCGTGAACTTGATCAATCGTATTAATCGGGTCTAATAAATCGGTTTCCCTCGTTCCAGGAGCTGAGCCTCTCACATCAACACCACAAGTTGCTCCTTCCTCCGTTAATATAACAGTGCATCCTGTTAATGCGTCTAAATTTTGGGCATTCCCCACCTTAATTCCTGGTACATCAGTTATATTGTTATAGCTCATACGTATCATCCTTTTATATTATGTTACATTATAATTTCGCTTTTAAAAATTGAAATCCTTTATTTAGGAAGTAATCCACTACAAATTTAGGATAAAAAAAGGCTACAAACAAACAATAAAATTATAATCTTTACTTATAAGGAGGATTTTAATATATGAAAAAATTTTGGCAGTTGTTTTCAATCCTATTTATTGCATTCTTTTTAGTCGCCTGCGGTGGTGGAGATGAAAACGGCGAAGAAAACACTAATGAAGATGAACAACAAACGAATAAGGAAGCTAATGAAAATGGGAATGAGAATGAGAATGAGACTGAAACTGAACAGAACGAGCAAGCTGAAGATAATGAAAATGGGACTGATAATCAACAAAATGAGCCACCTCAGGATAATGCAAATGGAAATAATAACAATGGCACTCAGGATCAAGCCGCCTCAATCGGTGACATGATTCAATATCAAGACCTTGAAATTACATTAAACGATGCCTATACGTCTGAAGGTGGACAATTTGAAACACCGAGTAATGATCAATATTTAATTTTAGACTTAACGATTGAAAACAAATCGGATGAGGCGGAAAACATTTCAACCTTACTCCAAATGTCCGTTCAAGATGATGAAGGTTATACGTATGATGTAACGATTTTCACCGAAACGAAGGGAAGTCTCGACGGGGAAATCGGTCCAAATCGGGAAGTGCGTGGTGAAGTCGCCTTTGATGTGGATGAATCGTCGACGTATGAATTTATATTTGAAGACCCATTTGCCTCAGGTCAAGCGATATGGTCCATAAGTGTTAATGAATAATCAAAAAAATTAAGCCTCTCAAAAAGTTTTATTTGAGAGGTTTTTTAAATTTGAGCATAAATATGAGAAAATTGAGCATAAAATCGAAAATTCGAGCATAAATCCGTAAAATTGAGCATAAGCGAGGAAATTTGAGCATAAACAGAAAAATTTGAGCATA
>CALKAL010000111.1 GCA_937983065.1 uncultured Bacillaceae bacterium
TTCAAAGGAGATAAAACAAAGATGGAATTGAACAATTTGTTATCGAGAAAAATAATTTCAGCATCAATTACTAGTACCTTATTCGCCATTTTGTTAGGTCTATTTGTCCCAAACCCGTTCGGTGAAACGATTTCGTCTACATCGGAATATTTTTTGGCTTTTGTAACGGCGACTCCCGTTTATTTGATGTATAGTTTTCCAGTTATTTTAATTTACGGCGTGCTAACCTCTTCAATCAGTGATAGAATTGCTCAGATCATTTCAACAAAGGCTGACAAACAAAATTTTGAAGGTCCTTTTTCTTTTATATTACATATTATTTTCGGCCTCATTTTATTAATATATAGTTTAGTCGCTGCAATTTTGTTCTTTATGACTGATCGATTTTTATTAAAGAGCAACAATGATTACACACTATTAAAAGCCGCTCAAAGCTTAGTAATCCCTATATCAGTTTTTCTTATTTTATGGGGGTTAGTTTATTTTGGACTTTAACTTGTCTTAATATAGACAGTTTTCCTAAACGTCATTTTCTCAACAACAAACACCCATATTGTTAACCACAGCTTCTATATTTACCTTTTAAAATCTAGTTAAATAAGTATGGATTTATAGTTTGTTGGTATGATTACTAATTATTAAAACTATTTCTTCAAAGGTATATTTATGATTAACTACATCAACCGTGAAATCTTGTTCTTCTTCAATTCCCATCGTCCACTCATACTCGTTTAGTTTTAAGAAAACAATTAAAGAAGCTAAGGCCGTTCTTTTATTAGCATTATGAAAAGCATGTTTTTTGGCAATGGATTCAAAAAGAGCAGCTGCTTTTTCATAAATAGAAGGATAAGCATCCCTCCCGTACACGGATTGTTTTGGACGGTTAATAGCGGAATCAAGTAAGTTTGGCTCTTTAACACCCAATGGTTCATGAGGTGAGTATAGTCGGATTTGTATTGCGTTAATAGCTATCACTTGGTTTGTTGTGAGATAGTTGACATCATCCATTATCTGTCCACTAATCCTTTAAATGCTTTGTCATGCTCGTTAATAACTTCGTTTAATATATCCATGAATTCAGCATCAACACCTTCTGGAAGAGTTACATGCTCTTTTTTCTTCAAAATAATCTTCCCATCTTTAACTTCAACTTGAACATCGTCACCATGTGCTAAGCCTACTTGCTTGAGTAATTTATTAGGAAGAGTAATTCCAAAACTGTTTCCAATCCGCGTAACTTTTCTTTCAAACTGCTCCATAATTTCACTTCCTCAGTTTAATTGTTATAACGGTTATAACATACAGTGGTGAACTAGTAAAAGTTGAAGAATCACCTTGCTCATTTCAACTCTTCATTTTTCTCGACAATAAATAGCCACCAACCATTAACAAAATAATCGAAACGAACAATACGATACTTCCTGTCATCCAATTAATTGAGGGATTATTTAATAATGTAGCTATTTCACCATTAGTCACCCGTATGACATCAAAATAAGTAAACGGTGAAAAAACTGTTATACTTACAAACTCTTTACTTAAAATAAATCCTCCTACAATAATCAACACTGTCGAAACAAAAACACTGAACGAATGTTTAATGAAAACAGATAGAAAGTTCGCCAATAAAACAACGAATACGACCAATAAAACAATCAAAATGATGTTATATATTAAATAATGGCCTAAAGGAATGAAGTGGAAACCATGATTAATAAAACTGGACACAATCCCTTCATAATCTGTTGCTGTTGACACTTTAAGTGGATCGTGATGCAACACTGGGTAGTACCAATCTCCGAAACGATTAAATATTGTACCTATTAAAAGGATCAAAAGAATGAGTCCAATTGTCGTAACGAAAGATATAGCAATTGCCGAAAATGTTTTTCCTAGAAATATTTGTTGTGCATTTATTGGTTGCGTTTGAAGTAGCTGTAATGTCCTCTTTTTGCCCCGTTCAAAGGCAAACCCACCCCCAACTAAAAACAACATTAAAATTGTCGGTATCACGTATAAATAATTTTCAAAGTAATGATAAATCGAGTACAATCCACTAGAATCATATTTACGATTCTTTGAAGG